>JAGGSX010000023.1 GCA_021158865.1 Thermoplasmata archaeon | reverse complement strand
ATTATAGAAGCGACAAAATAGCTAAAGAGCTGGGAACAAAACAAATTCCAATAAAAAAATTAATCGAAAAATTGAAATTGGCTGGCTATAATGCAGGTAGAAGCCATTTTGAAGGTACTGCATTTAAAACAGATGCACCTTATCATGTAATAAAAGAATTATTTTTGTAATTCATTCATTATTTTTTCTACAATATCTTCTGGTTTCATATATGTTGTATCTATAACAATGTCATATATGCTTTTGTCATCCAAATCTATTCCATAAAATTTTAAATATCTTCTCTTCTCGCTTTCCTGCCTTTCCCTCATCTCCTTCTTTTTTTCAAAAAAATCTCCACCCTCTCTATTTATAATCCTTTTTACTCTTTCATCTTCATTGCAGTCAAACCATATTTTGATTGATGGTATTTTTTTAATGTGAGCTATCCATCCTGAAAGCCTTCCTTCAAGTATTACATCCCCCTTTTTCAAAATGTTTTCCTGTTTTCTATCCAACTCAATGTCTATCTCAGAATTGTTTTCGCAATATTCTTCAAAATCCTGTAAACTCATTTTGTATTTATCTGCCAATTCACGGAAAAGATTTCCAACATTAACATATTTAAAACCAAGTTTTTTATGTAGCAAATCCGCCACTGTGGAGGTGCCGCTGCCCGGCAGCCCGCTTATTGTTATTGCTCCAGCCATCTCAATCTTAATAGATATTGTATGACTTGTGTGAGGGGTATCGAAAGGAGAGTATAAAGCAAAATCCAGTTTGGAAGGAGAAAGTGGGATGAGAATAAATTTATATGCATCTTCCATGGAGTATCGAAATAATAATGAGGTGCTTTCATCAAAAATTCCCATATCCAAGTGAAAATTGGAACAAATATTATCAGAGTTATGGGCATTAATTTCATCTGACTGGAAGAAACCTCCTGCTGTTTTTTCATAATTTCTGCCTGCAATTTCTGCATCTTTTTTATTTTATATTTATTCTGGCTTTTCAATGCTTCTCTATATTTTTTTTGAAATGCCGAAACCATATTTTGCATCTTTGCCATTTCTACCCAATTTACAGAGTAATGCCTTATTAAAGCAGATATTATTATTACAATTGAACCAGCTAAAAAAATTGTTAGGACTGGATATTTATATCCAAACCCAAATAGAGGATAAAAAGCATAATTCACTATATTTGCAAGTCCACTCCTTGTTTTTTGGTCAAATAAGATTAGCAGAGATAGCATTAGCAGAAGAAAGAAACCCATTGAAGATTGCTGTTTTGCCATTCTATCCAATATATTAAGGTATTTTATATACTTTTAGAATTGTTAGGCAATAATGTGTATCTACCAAAATATACAATTAACAAAATTTAAAAATATTATCTATATATTGTAACATGAAATCTCTCGCTATTGGCATTGTTTTGTTGTTGCTGACCATGAATGGAATTGCCACACTTAATGGAAATAACGGAAACAATGCAAGCACGGAAAAGAATTGTATTAACCTTGAAAAAACATTCAGCCAGCCAAAAATAATACAAAAAAATGGTTTTTATTTGCTCAATATAGACAATTGTTCTTCTATTATAGCCCCACATAAACCAGTTATTCCTGTTTATACAAAAATATATTTATTTCCTGCTGGAACAAAAATAAAAGTTAATGTAAGCATACATGAGAAAAATGATATTGGAAAATTAAATTTAATGCCATCATATACTCCTGTTCCACCTTGCATGGAGGATAATAAAATTGAATATCCAATGTATGATAAAAACATGATTTATCCAGAAAGATGGTATGGATATGAAATTCATTCTGGATTGATAAATGGCAATCACCATACAATTCTAAAGATAAATCTTTATCCAGCTCGATACGTTAAAGGCGATGTGATTTATGCAGGCAATTTTAATATAAAAATTGAATATAAAGAGCCAGAAAAAAGCATTTTTAATAACAATGCCTATGATTTGCTTATAGTAACTCCACAAAAATTCATTGATGAAGCAAATCAATTGGCACAGCATAAAGAAAGCAATGGAATAAAGACAAAAGTTGTTAATATGCAGGATATAGAAAATATTCAGAAAGGGCGTGACAATGCAGAAAAATTGAAATATTATATCAAAGATGCAATAGAGCAATATGGAATAAAATATGTTCTGTTGCTTGGAGGAAGAAAACCTGGTTTAAAAGAAGATTGGTATGTGCCAGTTAGATATGTCCATACATTCTGGGCTGACGAAAGCCAGTATGCCAGCGATTTATATTTTGCTGACATATATGATGGAAATTACAACTTTTCTTCGTGGGATAGCAATGGTAATGGAATATATGGAGAATGGCTCAAAAATAGAAATATAATAGATACAATGGATTTGTATCCTGATGTTTATGTTGGAAGACTTGCATGCAGAAATGAAATAGAAGCAAAAATTATGATAGGAAAGATAATTGAATACGAAGACAGTCCATTGCCATACAAAAAAGTTGTGGCTGTGGGAGGAGACAATTTTGAAGACCCAAATACAAATTATTATGAGGGAGAAGTTGTGACAAATAAAACAATAAACTACCTAAAAAATTTGGGATTTGAAAGCAAAAAAGTATGGGCATCACAGGAAGATGTTACACCATACAACATTAAAAAAGCTCTTGGAGAAGGAGCAACATTTGTCCATTGCCACGGTCATGGAAGCCCAATTTATTGGTCAACGCATAAACCAAATGATTTTAATCACTGGCAGAAGGGATTGAGCATATTTGATGCACCTTCATTTTTCAATAAAGGCTATCCGATAATGGTATTTGGAGGGTGCCATACTGCAATGTTCAATGTCAGCCTTACTATTCATCCATGGACTGGCGGAATTCCAGTTCCAGAAGGGCTAAGCTGGTGGTTTGCCCGCAAGCTCGGCGGCGGCTCCATAGCCACTCTTGGTTTCTCATGCTTTCCTGTAGCCACGCCTGGTGAAGAAGGAGATTTAGATGGAGATGGTATAAATGAGCCAGATTGTGTCGAGGATGGTTATGGATATATAGAGCTGGAATTTTTCCATGGATATGCTAAAGGATTGACCACTCTTGGAGATGCATTTGGTTATTCATTAATTAAATATGCAGATACATTCAACTGCCTTTCTGAGAGATGGCAATTGCATACAATTGAAGGATTCACATTACTTGGAGACCCAAGTTTGCATATAGGCGGCTATTCATGAGCATTTATGAACGCGAATTAAAAGAAATATTTTCAGGGAATAAAAAAATTATAGATAGAGTTATAAAAAGCTGCAACAATGAGGAAAGAGAAAAATATTATAAAATTATAGATAAGCCTTTCATAGTTATAAGAGCAGCTGGCTCTCTCGGAATTGCGGACATTGTGGCAATGAGGGGAGATATATCCTTCATAGTTGAAATAAAAGTTAGGAAGGAGGATGAGATATTATTCAGCCATGAAGGAGGGAGGATGCAGAATAAAGCAATTGAAATGAAAGAGAAATGTTCCCAGACTAAAATTCTTCCAATTTTTGCTTATAGATTGAAGGGAATAAGGGGGGATGCATGGCGTGTATTTACAATGGACATGGAAAATTTAGAAGGTAAGAGCAAGAAAATAAACAAAATTTTGCCAAAACTGGAATTATCGCCAAATAAAAATTACATAATGAGATGGAAGAAAGGAATGAAACTATCTGATTTTATTGACATAATTTAGCCAATATGCTTGCTTATAAAATATGCCAAGCTATTACAAAATTTTGTTCTTCTTTTATTTTTAGTTATAATTTTATTTTCAACCATTTTTTCAATTAGTTGGTCTTCAAACTTTTCATTGCTTAAAATAAAATCTAAAGCGTTGCCACCAATTAAATTTTTGAAATATTTTTTTAGCCAAGCACCATTCATTTTTCTTACAAAAATTTTGCCATTTCTTGAAAGCCTGTAATAGCTATGATGCTTATGAACTTCCTTGGCTTTTTTAAATCTCGCTTCCTTTCTTTTAATTGAAGAACCTTCATCTCTTTCAATTAAGCCTTTTTCTAAAAGATTTGATATTGAAAAATTTATTTCATTTAATGGCAAGCCAGAAATTTTTGAAATCATATTTGGATATTCAACTCCTGCATACTTAATGTGCAAAAGAATATACACTTCAATTATTCCCAAACTCATTTCCTTTTATCTATAACTCTTTTTACTTTTCCCTCACTTTTTGGCAGGCTATCAGGAGGCAGTATTTCAACATTTGCTCTCAAAGTTGTTGCTATTTTTATCTGTTTTTCTATTTCTTCAGCAATTTTTTTTGCTTCCTCCTCACCAACCTTCTCTTTTGATTCAATGTCGATGGTAACCTCGTCCATGCCATCCACTTTTTCAATAATCATAACCCAGTTTTCGCTAACCTTGCTATTCTTCATTATCACTTCTTCTATCTGTCCCGGAAATAAATTTGTTCCCTTTATTATAAGCATGTCATCACTCCTCCCCTTTATAGGAGCATGTTTTACATGGGTGCGTCCGCAGTCGCAGACGCCGTCATATAAAAACGTTATGTCTTTTGTTCGATACCTTATTATGGGCATTCCTTCTTTTGTAAGCGTCGTGAGCACCAGCTCGCCTTCCTCTTCTTTTCCTATAGCATCTCCAGTTTTTGGGTCTATTATCTCTGGAAGAAAATGGTCTTCCCATATATGTAAGCCATCATGCATATCGCAATCCGCAGAAACGCCGGGTCCACACATTTCTGTTAAACCATAGACATCATGGACATCCATTTCCCACATCTCTGCCAATCTCTTTTTCATTTCTTTTGTAAAAGTTTCCGCTCCAAATATTCCGTTTCTAATACTTAATTTAGATGGTTCTATACCAATTTTCCTCGCTACCTGTCCTAAATGAATTGCATAAGATGCTATTCCTGCCATAAAAGTTGTTCTATAATATTTCATAAGCTTTATTTGCCTTTCAGAATCACCTTTTCCAGTTGGAATAACCAAAGCTCCAATTTTTTGTCCACCATAATGGAATCCAAATGCTCCTGTAAATGTTCCATAAGGAATTGGTATTTGAAAAATATCTCTGCTTGTAAGACCTGCCATTGAAAGACACCTAGCCATTGCATCTGCCCAAACGTTAATGTCATTTTTTGTATAACATACAGTTACAGGCACACCTGTTGTCCCAGATGATGAGTGTAATTCAATGCATTTATCCATTGAAACAGCAAGCATGTTGAAAGGCATCTGACTGCGCAACTCATCTTTTGTTGTAAATGGAAATTTTTCAATATCTTCCAATTTTTTAATATATGGCTCTACACCAGCAGAATCAAATTTTTTTCTATAAAAAGGGATGTTTTCATAAGCATATAAAACAATTTTTTTCAGTCGTTTCAATTTTAATTCGTCAAGTTTTTTTCTTGGCATCTTTTCCATTTTTTCATCAAACATGTATCACCAAAATTGTAAATGCAAATTTATAATTTGTGTTATAATTTAAAAGGAAAAATGTTTCTTGCCTTCATGTTGTCATGAAAAAGTTTTTTATTTTACATGGCTATAGAAGAACATGAGTAAAAAATATGGGGAATGATTTTGATTATATTGTGGCAGTAACATTCGTTTGTTAAGATAAAATCATTCAGAAACATTGGCAGGCATGGTTGAAAAAGACGTAGAGGTAACAATTCCTTATCTCAAAAAATGTTACCGATGTCACTTGACAATACACTATGCAAATTTATTTATTGCCATTTCAATAATATTATGAATGGGTTGCCGGAGCCTCCATGGACTTATTCACCAAAAGAAGTGAATGAATGGATTAATTCTGTATATGGAAAGCACAAATGTAAAAAAAGCAAGATGGAGAGAAGAAAAGAATGGCTAAAAAATATTGAGTTGGATATTGATTTAGACGTTGAAAAGGAAATAAAAGAGCCCAAAAGCATTATTTTGAAGGCAATAGAAAAAGTTGTTGGATATGAAAAAATGGAAGAAAATTTTGAATTAATGCCAACTACAGAAATTTTACTCAAGGCTTTATCAAAAGCAGGTTTTAAGAAAATAAAAATTGATGGGCATGAATATGAAGAAAGAAAAATAAAAAATTTTATGGAATTTATGGCAAAGAAAATGAGCAAGAAAGTGAAAGAAGTAAAAATTGTTGCAATGAATGATGGAGATGCATATATAAGAATAAGCAAATTGCATAATAAAAATAAGCATTCCATTGAAATAAAAATTGATAAAATAAGAGAAAAAGATTTGCAGGCATTTTTAACTTATATAAGGAAAAGATTAAAAGAAAAAGACGAAGTTAGATTAAAATAATTAAAAAACACTAATTTTTCCTTCCAATATTTCATCCTTTATTTTGTCTATCTTTTCTATATACTCTCTTACTATTTCTTCCACTCCAGAATCTGGTGTTTTTCCGACAATAGAAATGCCCACAACAAGAGGGTCTTTTATTGGCCTCCCTATCTGAGAAAGCATTTTCACGTAAGCTTCTTTCACGTCATCATATTCTTTAACAATTCTTTCTGCTATTCTTGTCGAAGTTATATTATATAATTTTCCAACATGCGTAATAGGATTTTTGCCTGCGGGCGCCTCCATGGAAACAGGACGATTTGGCGTTATCAAGCCATTAAGACGATTGCCTCTTCCAACACTTCCATCATCCCCGTTTTCCATTGACAAACCTGTTACAGTTAGATAGTATATGTCTTTATCATAATCATCTGCTGTATTTATTTCTATTCTAACTTCTTTATCTGTTAGCGTTGTTGCATAATCCATAAGTTCTTCCTTTATCTGTTCCTTCGTGGTTATGTAGTGGTTTGCATCTGGAATATATCGGTCAACCATTGCTATAGCAACTGTAACATAAACTTTATTTTCTTTTCTTGCAGACATTACTTTTACATCCTCTCCTATCTCCGGAAATTTCTTTAAATTTATATTGATGAACCTTTCCAATTGTAAAGTAAGTTTTTCAGTTTCTGAAAGAGGAGCGTATCCAGCTCCAACAGATGTATCGTTAGCAAGCTGGTGGCGAGGGTCATAAACGCTTTTTAAGTCATGACTTCCTTCCCATATTTTAGAATCGATTACAACATCTGTATCTGCATTCAAATTTTTAAAATTCCTCTCCAAATATTCATGGGCAGATTTTACAGAAATGGCTCTTATTGGTATCCTTTTGTTGTTATACAGGGCTGTGGCTCTACCAACAAGCATGATATAAGCAGGCTGTATGATGGCGCCGCCGCCGAAATGGGGCTGGCTCTGCCCCCCCACAATCTGGCATTCATCGGTATTATGATGGAGTATGTATCCAAAGCTCTGTAAATATTCTTTTGATAAAGCCCTCGAAACATTTTCTGCAAGTCCATCTGCTATTGAATCTGGATGTCCTATACCTTTTCTTTCGACTATTTCAACTTTTTGTTTTTCCACAGGAATAGAATTTAAATTTTCTACTATGATTTCCATAAAATGTGGAATGCAAACCTCTACTTATATTTTAGCATAATGTAAAGTAAACACAGATCGGTAACATTTCTTAAATCAATTTCCCATTCTTTATAGGAGGGGAATGGGAAATGTCACGTGTTACTCCAGAAATGAGGAGAATAATGGTTATGGCAAAGAAGTCAGGAAAGA
>JAGGSX010000069.1 GCA_021158865.1 Thermoplasmata archaeon | reverse complement strand
TTCCTTGCAACATCTTTAGAATAATGCATTGTCATTTAAAAACGTAGCGATGCAACCTTTTATTGCTTTATCCTTGTTCCTATTTTCCTTCCCTCTATTGCTTTTGTTAGATTTCCTTTTACCATACCATTTATAAAATAAACTGGACAATGCAATTTAAATGCTTCTTTTAATTTATTTTCTATCCCCCCAGTGACATCAAATTTTCCTGTCGTGGATTTAAATTGAATGCTTCTATCTATTTCATCAATTAATTCTGCATCTTTCTCAGAAGGATTTTTGTTATATATACCATCAACATCCATTAAAAATATTACTTTCTCAGCTTCAATTTTTTTTGCAACATGAGAAATTATTTTATCTCCTGATAAAATATCAATTCCTTTATCCCTTGTTAAAACAACATCTCCAAACAAAATAGGAATGAATTCAAGATTCAAAAGCTCTTTTATAATTGAAACATTGCCATGCATTTTTCCATTATCCATCAAAAATATTGAACTTGTAGATATAGAAAAAACTGGCAGATTTTTTTCAAGAAAAATATTCACTATTTTTTTATTTAATTCCAGCATTGCTTCATGTGTTTTAGAAAAGCCAATCATTCTTTTTATTCCATTCATTCCTTTCCTTATTTCATATTTTTTGGCAAGAGGATG
Source organism: Thermoplasmata archaeon (assembly GCA_021158865.1). GTDB lineage: Archaea > Thermoplasmatota > E2 > UBA202 > JdFR-43 > JAGGXW01. Next base: position 7,028 of record JAGGSX010000069.1, on the reverse strand, counting down.
ACCAAAACTTCCGCCTCCATGAACAAGTAAAAAATTTTTTTCTGGATAAAATTTTTTAATTTCGGATGCAATTTGTTTTACAATGTTTTCATTAAAAGAAAAGGGTTTATTTTTATTGCTTATTACACTTCCTCCAAGCTTTATTACAATCATTCAATTATGACCTCTGCTTCTTTTTCTTTTGCATTTATTTCAACAATATTTCCATTTTCAATTTTTTCTATGGCTATGCCATCAACACATGTTATTCCAGCAAGTATAACGCCTGTAGCAACAATTGTTTCTGTTTCTTTATTTATAATCGCTAAAGGTGCAACCCCATTCTTTTTTAATCCATAAATTACATAGCTTCCAACTGTAGAGCCTTTTCCATAAGGAAAAACAAGAATTTTTCCTTTAACACTTTTTCCTTCCAATTCATGTCCTTTCTCTATGACAATGCCACTTTTCATATCAACTCCACCATAAAATCCTATTGGCTCATAACTCACCAATGCAACACCTTTTGCTTTGCCCGGATATATTGTTCTTCCTTTCATGATAATAGCGCCTCCATATTATTAAAAACAACTTTTTGTTTGCAAAATCCCGGTAAATAATGTGCTGCTTTTGCTGAATTAACTCCTGTTGTTCTAAACAATTTTTCTATTGGAGAAACAACCATGCATGTATCGGCATATATTTTGCCTCCTGCTTCTTCTATTATTTTTTCAATATCCGTCTTTTTTATGAATTCCTTCGTAGCTCTTGATGTAACAATCCAGAATTTCCTTTTAATTTTCTTTCCTTTAACAAAATTTGCAATTTTTACAATTTCATTTATAGATGCATGAGGACAACCAAATATAACTATATCTGGCTCTTCTCCAGTATTCAATTTTTCATAAGTTTCTTTTAATTCATCTTTTCCAAACTCTACTTTCTCCAAATTGGTAATTTCGACTTTATCAGATTCAGGAGTTATACCATCAACATGGTATAGGGCTACGGCGCCGCTCGCCGCCATGGCTGCCCCCATGGCTTTTAACTGATCTGTATCGGCTTTTTTTATGCCCGTGAAGAATGGCACTTTGTTTTTTACTATCTTGCCAACGTAATAACCCAAGGCGGCAAAATCAGAATTCCATTTTAGCTCTGTTTTTACATTTATGACATAATCTGGCTGCCTATTTTCATCTAAATGCAAGCCATAATATGGTGTAAATCCTGTAATTGCAGCTGCCAGAGCAGATGGGCCACCTTCCCTGTTTGTTCTTGCCCCTATTACTGAATTTGCAAAGGAAACTGCTGAGCTTTCAGACCATGCTATATGCTGGCGATAGTGGGGAAGATTTCCAGCTAAATATGGAGTACATGTCGCAGATATTATTATGCCCATTTTTCTGAATGCTTTTATTATTGCAATCTGCTTTTTAGAAAAATCTTCTTCAATGCCCATTTCCTGCCAATTTTCCAAATCCATCCCAGCTGGATTCAAAAAAGTTATTGTTTTTACCCTTGCTTCATTTGCTATATCCTCCAAAAAATCAAGGCCAGCATCCCCTATGGATTTATATGAAACTCCAGCCACTTGAACGCTTGCAACTGGAATCATTCTCTCTGCCTTATAAACATCTCCAAGCCGCACAAGCAGGCGCATCATTTTTGCAGTTATGCTTCCCTGCTCACCATCCAGCATTTTTTCTTGTTCTTTTGTAAGATGCATCAAAGTTATAATGCTATCCATTTCTTAAATTTTAGCATAAATTTGGAATAAAAAAATAAAAAGGGAAGAATTAGGCTGGCCAATCAACACCTGCTGTCAGAAGAGACTCTCCCATCAAAAACTGTAGCGGTGGAATTCCCAATCCAATGCTCGAAAAATCAATGTATATGCCAGCAAATCCCCATACCAAGAAAGTTTGTGTTCCAACCCAATCCCAGTATTCAAGTCGCGGTGGTATTAAATGAAGATTAATGCAACCAGTATAACCAAGTAAGAAGTACTGCACAAGTATTGGACGAAGCATAAATCCAATAAAAGCTTCTCCTGGGTATAATGGTATATAACTTATTCCAACTCCACAGCTGAGCACAGGATTTAGCATACTTATACCGAAATGTGGTAATAACCCCATTGCTTTCGCATCCATATCCCGTGGTAATAACCCCGCTTTGCGCAATTCTGAAAATGCATCATTGAAAATTTCTTCTATTTGTTGTTTTTCATTTTCAGTGAGTTGGAGATTATCTCTATTTTTATACGGCTCATAAGCATGAACTGCTTTTGTTAATTTTTCTATTAAAATATTTGCTTCATCTGTGCTTATTTCCACTTCATTTTTTACAAATTTTCCATGCCCTATCATATAGAGTTTTATTGTTCCTTTCTCTTCAGCAGAATTCGTTCTTGGTATTGTTATTGGAAGTATCATTATTGCCGCTATCACCAAAACAAATAATTTTTTCATTTTTTGCCTCCAATAATCATACAAAATGGCATATTTATAGTTTATTATCTTTTGTATCTATCTCTTTAGAGAGATTTTTCCCTTTTTTATTTTTATAAATTCCTCTTTCTCAAGCTCTTTTAGTATATTTTTTATTGCATCCTCGCTCAAAGTTATTTCATTTTCTTTAATTTTTATGTTCCTTATTTCTTTAATAATTTCGTCTAAATCTTTTTTTCCTTCAACCTTATCCAAAATTATTTCAATAATATCTGCAACCATCAAAATGTCTGATAATTCTGGTTTTTCCTTGACCAAATTTTTTAATTTCTCTCTCTTATAAAATGCATCTACAAAGTCTGCATAAGTATCTACCTGACTGTCAATTAGAAAATCCAGCATCTGCTTCAATTCTAATTTTTCAGCTTTTTTATCATCTATATCGACATAATCTTTTATTATAGGGTCATCTGGAATCTTTCCATGTATTTTATCTCCATAATCAAATCCATTTAATTCCATAAAATCTTTAATATCAGAGATTATTAAGTAGTCCATCCATAGTTGTTCAAGAATTTTTTTAAATTTTTCTTCGCCACACTCATCTATAAATTTTTTAAAAAGCTCATTCTTTTCTTCTACTTCACCAAATTTATCCCCAAATTTTTCTTTAAGTAATTTTTTCATATTCAATTCTTTTCTTTCTGGTATCAAAGCATTCAAAAAATTTTCTTCAAATTCTTCTTTATCAATTCCATCTTTCGATACAGTTTTAATGGTACTAATATACTCTTCCCAATTTTTTATAATTTCTTCAATTTCTGTTCCAGCATATTTTTTCTTCAATTCACTAATTTTTCCTTCAAAGTAATATAATTTTTTAACCTCTACTATTAAGGCTGGTTTCAATTCTGTATTTATCCTTACTTTTCTCAACTCTTTAGCCAATTTTTGTGCCTCTTCCTGACTAAAACTTCCAATATACAATTTCATAGTTTAATAACAAAGGATATTTAATTATTTTGAGATAAGGAATGCGCTGTTAACTTTAATGCAAAGTATTAAAATCTTACAAGATAGAACAAATTTCGCAGGTGCTTCTCTGTTTATATTTCCCAATATTGTTCCATTTTTTTAATCAATGCTTCATAAATTTCAGTGCATTGAATTCCCTCTCCATGGTCATTAAATTTTATTGGATTGCCCGCCAAATAACTTATTTCAATTGCAACTCCTCTTGCAATAACATCATAAACATATCCTCCTTCCAAACTGCATATTAAATTCTCCTGCAATTTTTTTAATAAATTTATTTCTTTTCCATAAAAATCTATGCCAATTTTAAGTCCTCCTAAAGGATCAGAATAATGGCTATCAAATCCAGCAGATACTAAGATAAAATCTGGATTAAATTGCCTTCCAATTGGCAACATGATTTCATTTAAAATTTTTTCAACACATTCCTCACCAGCATCATGAGGTAATGGAGCATTTACAGTATAACCTTCTCCTTTTCCATAACCAACTTCGTCTATTTTCCCCGTCCCGGGATAATGAGGGAACAAATGCGTTGACATGTAGAGAACATCATTTCTATTATAAAATATATCCTGCGTTCCATTCCCATGATGCACATCATGATCAAAAATAAGCACTTTTTTTCCGTGTTCCGTAAGCCAGTTGGCAGCAATAGCAACATTATTGAAAATACAGAAGCCCATTGAATTGATGGATGTGGCATGATGCCCTGGAGGGCGAACTAAAGCAAACGCATTTTTATCATTTCCATTCAAAATTTCTTCTGCTGCCTTGACCAAGCCGCCGGCAGCGAGCTTTGCAACTTTATATGAATATTTATTTGTATATGTATCCATATCAAGCCATCCAATTTTTTTTGCCCTTTCAATCATGGCTTTGCTATGCACTTTTTCAATTACTGATTCATCCAATTCATAGGGTTCAATAAATTTTAATTTTTCATAAAAAGGCATTTTTCTTAAATATTCCATTATTGCTCTAAGTCTTTCCGCATTTTCAGGATGATTTTTGTTGTCATGCAAAAGATATTCATCGGAATAAACAATAAGCGTCATAATAATAAAAGAATAATTGCTTAATTTATTTATCTATTCATGAGCCCTTTCTTCAGCCCTTTTAGAAAAAGCGCTGGCGGAAAAATGTATCATTCTTTTTGGGGTGAAGCACTTTTTGAGCCCTTTCTTCAAAAGAAAGCCCTCGGGGAAAGAATTTCTTTGGGGTGCAGACCTTTTCTAAAGGGTTGCACCCTAAAATGTATCAGTTTTCTTTTTGGGATGAAGCACTTTTTCTTTTTTAAAAAGAAAAAGGGTTCTTGGGATGAAGCACTTTTTGAAAAAAAACTATAATATATGAAATCTATTTATCCATGCTTCCCATTTTATAACCCTGCAAATCAATTGTTATATAATGAAAACCAAACTTTTTTAATTTTTTTATAATTTCTTTTCTATTTTCCACCAATTTTTTAATGTCTTCTTCATCAACTTCTATCCTTGCTATGCTACCATGCAATCTAAGCCTTACAATTTTTGAAAAATTCAATAAATAATCTTCTGCTTTTTCTATTATCTTCAATTTTTTTAAAGTTATTTTATCCCCATTGGCTATTCTTGTAGCCAAACATGATTCAGATGGTTTATTCCAATTGCTCAATTTCAATTTTTTTAAAATCTCATGAACATCTTTTTTTCTTATACCCAATTCAATCAAGGGATGCCATATTCCCTGCTCATCGCTTGCAATTTTTCCTTTATATTCTATATCATCCATATTCAATCCATCAGCAACAAATTTAAATCCATTTAGAGAAGCATATTTTTTAAGCAAAACTGCATCTTCTTTCTTACAAAAATAACATCTCATGATATTATTTTTTATTACATTATCGCTCAATTTTTTTTCAATAAATACATGCTTTATTCCTATCTCGTTCGCAATTTTACTTGCATTTTTTCTTTCTCTCTCTGATATGAGAGGCGAAATAATTGTTATGGCAACCGCTTTTATTCCAGCCTCCACGCTTGCTTTTGCAACCAGGCTGCTGTCGGCGCCGCCCGAAAAGGCTATAACAATGCTTTTCCCTTCCCTCATTTTTTCTATAAGCTTTTCATATTTTTCCATATTTCCTCCTCAATTTACAGAATTTACATATCCTGCCGTATGAAGGATAACCACATATATTGCATGCTCTTATTTCACTTTTTTCCATTTTTTCTTCTATTTTTGAAAATGATTTTGCAAAATTTAAAAGCATTCCATTTCTCTTTTTTTCGATTTTATTTAACCATTCCTTTATCTCCAATGTTGGTGCATCTTTTGCATAAGGACATGTCTCCCTGCAGTAAGGCAGATCATTCATTTTTACATAAGAAAGACATTCATCGTCTTTTAGATAATATAAAGGTTTTATTTTTGCAACCATTTTAACTTTTTCATTTCCTTCAAGAAAAGGCTTCATTCCTCTAAAATTTAGTATATTGACATTGGCAAGATTGTTGAATGCAAATGTTACAATATCATCTAAATTATGTCCTGTAGCAATGTAATCGCAACCATTTTCAAATGCAAATTTATTCATTAAATATCTTCTCACTGTTCCGCAGACACTGCATTTTTTCTTTGCCTTATTTATATCTATCCCATAATCTCTTACCCTTATAACATTTAAATTATAGCCAAGCTCATTGCTTATTTTTTCTGCCATTTCTTCACATTTTTCTGAAAAACCATGAATGCCAACATCAATATAAAATGGAAGCAATTTAAAATTAAATTTGTTTAACGCGTGAAAGCAGGCTGTTGAATCCTTGCCTCCAGATAAAGCAACTGCTATTGTTCCCTTTATCTTATATTTATCAATTATGCTTCTTATCCTGCCTAAAAAATGTTGCTGAAATTCATGGCTCATTGATTTTAATATAAAACGAATAAATAATTTTGGTTATGTATGTCCATAAAATAATACAACAAATCCTGAGCCAATCATGAGCAATATGACTAATATTGCTATTAACTTAAATTTTGTTTCTCTCTTCATTTTATCAGTATTGCTATATCATCAATCTCAATTAAACCTTTTCCCTTTGGTTTTTCTTTTATCTCTACAAAATTTTTATCTATTTTTATTTCATTATTGCCATCTCTTATAATATAATATCCATTTTTTTCTATTTCATTTGCAACTTTCTCGCTATTTCTTTTTATTTCATCTGCTATTATTTTGCTATTTTCTTTAAATTTTGGACCAATTTTTCCAAAAATTGGCTCAGCATTCTTTACATATTCAATTTTAAATCCTCCTAACTCAATATTTTTTATTTTCAACGTTCCTTTTATTGTTTCAACTCCTTCTTCTATGCCCGATATTTTGACTTTTTCAATTGGGGCATTCAATGCAATTTTATTTTTGCTTTTCCATTCCCTTATTTTTGCTATTATTTTCTTTATTTTTTCTCCTTTTTCAATTGCTTTTTTGTCATATAATAATGGCTTGGGCCATTCTGAAATATGTATACTATCCTTTCCATCAAATTTTTTGAAAAATTTATAATATATTTCTTC
>JAGGSX010000012.1 GCA_021158865.1 Thermoplasmata archaeon | reverse complement strand
TCATTGCATCTTTATCCATATCGCTATAATGCTGTTGAAAATAAAATAAAATATGTAAGCAATTTCAATGTAAAAATAAGTTATGAAAAAGGAAAAAATATCTTTGATAACGATGCCTATGATTTACTCATAATTGCTCCTGATTCATGGTTGAATGCATTGCAACCATTGGTGAATGAAAAAGAACAGCATGGAATAAAAACAAAGTTGGCTGGATTGAGTGAATGCCTGCAAATGAATGGCCGTGATGATGCTGAAAAAGTGAAATATTGTATCAAAGATGCAATAGAGCAGTGGGGCATAAAATATGTTCTGCTTGTAGGAGGAAAGAAATCATATATTACAGGGAATTGGGGATATGATGGACCAACAAAAGTTGATGACAGCTTATGGTATGTGCCTGTCAGATATGTTGCTTTAAATGATATGGCTGAGGCAGGATATATAAGCGACCTGTATTTTGCCGACATATACGATGCAAATGGAAGTTTTTCTTCGTGGGATACAAATGGCAACAACATTTTTGGAGAATGGCGTTTTCAGGGAAAAGATAAAATGGATTTTTATCCTGATGTTTATGTTGGGAGGCTTGCATGTAGAAGTGTAAAAGAAGTTCAAAATGTTGTAAATAAAATTGTAGAATACGAAAATACTGCTTATGGACAGCCATGGTTCAATAGAATGCTTATAATGGGAGGAGATACATTTGATGACCCTGAAAAAATATGCGAGGGAGAAGTTTCCACTCTTTGGTTTTATGAGCATTATATGAGCAATTTTGAAAAAACAAGTTTATTTGTTTCTGATGGAACACTTCCATTTCAAGGAAAGGATACAAAAATGGGAGGGGAATTTGCATGGATAAATACTATAAAAACAATGAATAATGGATATGGATTTGTAGCCATGGATGGGCATGGTAGCCCAACAGTTTGGGCAACACATTTCAAAGGACATGCTTCTCACAATGACCTGTGGGTGAATGCCCTCATGACATACAACATGGATTTATTAAAAAATAAAGGGATGTATCCTGTTGTAGTTATAGGTGGCTGTCATAATAGTGAGTTCAACATAAGCTTGATGGATTTCATTAAAAATGAATGGACATATCAGCCAACTTATGAATGCTTTGGGTGGCATCTTGTAAAGATGGCAGATAAAGGTGCAATTGCAACATTGGGAAACACTGCTTTAGGATACGGAGCTGATGGAAGAGATAAAAATGGAAATGGAATACCTGACTGCGTTGAATATAATGGAGGATATATAGAAGACAGATTCTTTGAAGCTTATGGAAACGAAGGAAAGCATATTCTCGGCGCCGCATGGGGCACCGCCATACAGAATTATATAAACACATATCCACCACTGCAGGGACAGATTGACGCAAAAACCATAGAGGAGTGGGCATTACTTGGAGACCCAAGCTTAATGATTGGAGGATATAGCTAATCTCTTCCATTTTTAATTTTGATAACATGATGAGAGGCAGAGATTTTAGATACAACTGGTTTGGAAATGGCATTTTGATTCCAATATTGATGATAATATTTGGCGTGCTTGTCATAATTTTTCCTCAAATAATAGCATGGATTATTGGCTTGTATCTGATAATAAATGGGCTGATATTTCTGATTAGATATATTTAGTTTTTACTCATATAGCTTAATGGCATTTATTCCTGTCGGCAATCCCATATCTTCCCCAATGCTTTTGCATTTAACACGCAATAGATATGCTATTGGTTTATAATTTGCTTCTGAAAATGCTTCATAATTAGCCATTCCTTTTGATATGATTATAGATGCATTTTCCAACTCATCTTTTAATTTTTCAGACATAGAATTGAAATCTATGCCCACTGAAAAACTGCCTGTTGTTATTATTTCATCAACAATTTCATCAAATCCTAATTTTTTTACATCTTCATAGGTCGCATCAGTAAGTATTGGATACTTTTTTGGGATAAGTGTTATTCTAACATCATATTTTTTCAATTCTTTACATACCAGTTTATCAAAAACAACTTCCCCACAATTATCAGTAAAATATAATATATCTCCCTTAAGGTAGCTCTCAATTTTTTTAAAATCATTATGATAGATACCCTGCCTTACATAATCCTCAAATTTTGCTTCAAGTTCTTGAGGCGAGGATGCACTTCCTGAAATTCCAAAGTCGATTGAATTTGCTGCTATTGATATTAGCATTGCTGCTTCAAGCCTGTTATTGCTGCTTTCTATAATTTTTTTAGCTTTTGGAAGCATTTTTATTGCAACTTCATTGCTTTTTTCTTTCAATTCTTTATATGGGTCTTTTTGAAGCAATTTATATACCACCCCATGAACTCTTGTTGCTATTTCAGCAGAACTAAGATTGCTTCCATATAATCTTGCCATCTCTTTCACAGCATTTTTCATTATGTTTTCAAGTTCGCTTTTATCTTTTGTAACAAGTTCGCTTTCATAAACAACTCTATTAAGTATGCAGGGCACGCATCTTGGCTTCATTTTCATAATGGCATAATGCATTTAATATTTATATACATGACATATACACTTCTATGATTGAACTGGATAACAGAAATTTTCATGACTTCATAAAAAAAAATAAGATGGTAGTTATTGATTTCTGGGCGCCATGGTGCAAGCCCTGTTTTACTGTAGAAAAAATTTTGAAGGAAATTGAAAAAAATATTGAAGGAGTGTCCTTTGCAAAAATGAATACTGATGAGAATATAGAAATTGCAAGAAGTTTAAATATATTGAGTCTTCCAACTGTCCTGATTTTTATAAATGGTGAGGTAGAAAAAAGGATTATTGGCAGTAAAACAAAAGATGAATTTTTGGATGAAATAGAAGAAGTTTACCAGAGCAATTTTTTGTGATATATCTCGCCGGCGAGTCCTGCAGCAGAAACATACCATGCAAGGAAAGCACATATCAACCCAATAGAGCCTCCTAAAGCAAGTGTGAAGTTAAATAAAATTGAAGCCCCTAAAACAAAGAATGTTAACCATAGGGTTAGAAATACAAGAGATAATATTTTTCCTATTTTAATTGATGGAATCCACATATAGAATGTGAATATCCCCCACGCAATCATCATTACTGCCAATTCAACAGAACTTGGCTCATATATATTCAATATTTTGAGTAACTCCATAAAACCAAATGCAAACCAGAATGAACCATAGGAAGAGAAAGCTGTGCCGCCGAAATTGTCTTCTGCCCTAAAACTCCACATGCCTGCAATAAATTGAGCAAGTCCTCCATAAAAGAAAGCTAAGGAAAGAACGATGGCATCTTTCATAACGCCAATGTTGGCTAAAGATAATACAAATGTTGTAAGAGCAAATGCAGCCAATCCAAGATAGGAAGCATTAAGTTTCATACAGATGTATTAAGAGGTAATATATTTATATTTTGGAATGCGGAAAGAAAACATATCATTTTAGGACGCAACCCTTTTTTAAAGGGGTGCAAGAAAAGGCTTGGAAAAAACTTTTACATTTTAGGACGCAACCCTTTTTTAAAGGGGTGCAAGAAAAGGCTTGGAAAAAACTTTTACATTTTAGGACGCAACCCTTTTTTAAAGGGGTGCAAGAAAAGGCTTGGAAAAAACTTTTACATTTTAGGACGCAACCCTTTTTTAAAGGGGTGCAAGAAAAGGCTCAAAAGATGATTTTTTCCATTAGATATGCCTCGCTTCCATCTGTATAAAAATCCTCTAACTTTTCTTTTATTTTAAATCCATGCATCTCATAAAATTTTATTGCTTTTTTATTATCAATTCTTGTTTCTAAATATAATCTCCTCACTTCTGGAAAATTCATCATCAAACGCTTCAATAAAGAAGAACCTATGCCCGTGCCACGATATTTTTTATCAACAGCAAGCAATAAAATTCGAAGTTCATTGCTGCCCGTCTTAATTGATGTTATAAAACCCACAACATTACCCTTTTTTTCAGCCACAAGAAATCCATCTGGATTGATTTGCCATAAATGAAGAAATAAGTCCATGGTATATTCTTCTTTTAAAGATTCTTCTGCTATTTTATAAACGCTTTCTATATCTTCATATCTAAATTTCCTTATTTCCATTTGAATTCAAACTTCAAAGCTTTTGTTGGACAATGGTCAATGCATAGCCCGCATCTTATGCATTCTCCACTTTTTACTTCATAAGGCATATTCAGTCCCATAGGGCAAACTCTCGCACAATTATAACATTTTAGACACTTATCCTCATCAAATTTAAGTTGAAGCAAACTTATTTTATTGAATTGAGCAAGCATCGCTCCAACAGGGCAGAGATAACGGCACCATCCTCTCTTTATATTTATTATTAAAACAATCGTTAGAGCAAGTATAATCATTTTTGGAATAAAGAAACGGGCTGGTGTGTATTGGTTATAATGAAAAATTAAAAGAGGCAAAGTTGCTGTCAATCCTCCAACAGGACATAAATTTGTATAAGCCATGCTTGCAGTGTAATAAACAGCGAAAGGAATTATTGCAAGTATGACATACTTCAAATATCTTGCTCTTCTATCAATCTTGCTTATTTTAATCTCTCTCTTAAGTTTAATTTTTCCTAAAAAATCCTGCAAAAATCCTATCGGGCATGCCCATCCGCATGTCGCCCTCCCAAAAATTGTTCCTATAACTGCTATTGTTCCTACAAGATATATGGCAAGGAATATACTTGATTCAAGAACAGCATGCTCCAAAATACCTATGGGGCATGACATCGTTGCCTGCGGAGATTCCCAGCAATAGAAATAGCCGTATATTAATCCAGTTACACCAAAAATAAAAGCCGCATTTGTTATAAAAAGAAAAATTAATTGAGATATGAGCCTTTTTTTTTGGATTGGCTTGCTATACATTCTTTTTATTCCAATAGATGCTATTGATATTGCGAGATAGGGAATTGGACATGTTAGACAATTACCCATGCACATTTTTTTCCTCCATTGCAAGATTTAAAATCTTTTTAAGCTGGCTTATATTTGGTCTCCCTGCTATTCCATCTGCCTTTCCTGAAAATGCATACCAATATGTCTCATTTTTTGTAAAAAGAATTACTGTTGTTGGTGTTTCTGATGGCTTTCCTTTTGGAGTGTAGATTGGCAACAGGTTCCCGAGCTTATCGTTTATTATATCTATTGAAATGAGTGTTATATTAGAAAAATTTCCGGTCATTTTTCCATTGCTTTCGCTTCCAGAAACGATATTATTTGCAACCATATCATCCCATTGAGCCTTGCATGGGTCACAGCCTTTATACCAGAAAAATAACATGACAACATTTTTTTTGCTTTCATTCAAAAGCCATGATGGAATTTGTGGTATGCCACTCTTATGAAAATTCTTTGGATATTCAATCCAGAATTTATGGAAGCTTATGGCTTTTGGAAGCATCGCTATACATCCAAGGCAGCGAGATTCATTCAATATCTTTGACTTTTCATAGGCAAAATGAAAGCCCGTAAGCAAGAAAGCAATTGAAATTAGCAGAACAATAAACTTTTTCATATTATGCCCCTATCTGCAATGGACTGACAATTTTTTTTATAACTGCTATTGCAGAAAGAGAAGCAAGGTAGCTTGACTTTAGATTATTTGGATTTGGAAGATTTTCCACCTCTGCTCTTAGCCTTCCAAACTTTCCATGGGCGAGTACTTTATGGCTATTATATTTTATAACAGGGTCTGCAACAATCTTAACCTTTGTTTTATCAAAACCAAGTCCAGCCAGCGAAAGGCAGGCCGCCACATTTATGTTTCGCGGATATTCCCTGACAGCTTCTCTTGCATTTCCTTCAAAAAGAATAGTTCTTTTGCTCAAATGCCTTCCTAAAGATTCAGGAGATTTTGTTGTAACCAATGTTACCTCATCCAAGCCACCCAAACTTGCTGCTTTTATTCCATCTATGCCAGCAACAGCTCCAGATGGAAGATATATTTTTTTACCTTTTTCTTTTGCAATTTTTATAATCTTGTTTCTGAATTTATCGTCAAATAACGTGCCTATGGTCATTATTATTAAGTCTTTTCCTGCATTCAAAACCTTTTCAGCATACTGACGGACAGCCTGCTGCGACGCCGCCTCAAAAACAACATCAACATCTGAAAGAAATTTTTCTACAGTGGCAAACTCTCCTTTTTTTAATTTTTCTGCCAAATTTTTTGCTTTTTTCTCGTCCATGTCATAGAGATATATCCTATCTATTTCTTCCATTTCGTCAACTGCTTTTGCGACATCGCTTCCAATTGCCCCGCAACCTATTATACCAAGTTTCATCGAAAGAATATTGTATATTCCTATAAATATATTACATCCAAGTAAAAACCACTATCTTATCATCCGCTTCATTTCCTGCCATATCAAATGCTTTCACATCTAAAATATGAAATCCAAAAGCTCCATCCTGCCAATTCCATTCCAATTGTTTGCTTTTATTTACAAGAAAATTGTCTATATATAACTCTATTCTATCCAGACCAGATATTTCATCTTTTGCAGAAGCAGAGATAGTAATATTTCCCATAATTATTGTTCCTATTGGAATATTGCGTCTTTCTTCGTTAAATAGATATATATAATGCTTTTTAGGTCTTTTAATCTCGATATTTGGAGGAGTATTATCTATATATGCATTTGTTTTATATGTGCCTTTATTCCCTTTTTCATCTGTAATTGTTAGCCTGATGTAATATCTTCCTTCTTTAGAATAAGCATGATAAACATATTTTCCATATCCATAGCTACCATCTCCAAAATTCCAAGTATAATTTATTATATCAGCTACCATACTATAACTTTTTTCTCCATCAAATTTTATTTTTTCTCCAGTTTTGCCATAATACGGTCCATCTGCATTTGCTATTGCAGGAGAGAAATTAGCATAAACTATATAATGCTCTATCTGGCAGTCACCGTATGCTATCCTAAACCATCCATTTTCGCCCCAATTGGTGCCCCAGCTATTTTTACAAATCCAGCAATGCTGGCTATCATCATATCCCACTATCACAACTTGATGATTGATGTCTTTGACAGGTTCCTCTCCAGGATGCTTATAAACCCCTCCTTTATAAAAACCAAAATCGCTGTATACAGCCATTTCTGCCACCACAGGTCCAAAATTTACTATCATTTTTTTGAGATAATCTCTGTCTGGATTTGCTAAAGAACCATAACCTGTAATGGGAAGAAGTTTTTCTCTCCAATTGCTGCATTTTTCTGAACAGGGGATTCTGTCATTTGCTGTGTATGGAAAACAATCCTCAGGAATTGCTCCCCCGTGGTAGTAAAGATATAAATATGCCCAATATGCGTTCCATCCGCTACAACCCCCACTGTTTGAAGGGCACGACAATAAATACTGCTCTGATAAATCTATATTAAGATTAGGATTTTTTGCTCTAATATTGATAATGCTTTCCAACGCACCCATGGCTGCAAAATCCCAGCATGAGCCACAGCCATCTTGATACCTCACTGGAGTTGTCCAGTCACCAGTTATATTCTTATATGTCGCATATCGCCAATCCCAAGCTGATGGAGTGCTTCCTCTTAACAATATTTTCTTATCCCTTATATTATATTGGTCCAATGAAACACATCCTGTAGGATATCTATTTATGAGAGAGTATCTAACTATGGGATAACCTTCCTTTTCTAAATATTTTAGATGGGTATCATAACAT
>JAGGSX010000158.1 GCA_021158865.1 Thermoplasmata archaeon | reverse complement strand
CTCGGATAGGAGAATGTAGTAAAAAATATAAGGAGATTAGCAATTAATGTTAAACGGAAGGTTCACATAGGAGAACTTCTTTGGGGTGCAGACCTTTTCTAAAGGGTTGCAAGAAAAGCTTCGGGAAAAGAAAACTGATGCACCTCCTTTACCCACCGCTATCTTTAAATAATATGAAAGAAATTAACTGTTGGTGAGTGAATGATAAAGAACGCTAAGTTGCTGTTTTTTATCATATTGATTATTTTTGTGGCTATTCTGTTCAGCCATAAAAACAATGCTACAGGACCAGAAAAACCAGTAATACATTTAAATATAAGAAATATAAAGGAAACGCAAGATGGTTTTCTTATAAATGGAAGCGTTATTGCGAATGGTCCGCATGATAGAGAAGGAATATATGATATATATTATATAGAAGTAGATGCCATAATAAAAAACAGCAGCAATGCAAGATATCCAAATTTTAAGGAATGGGCTTATGAACCAGAAAGCATAGCATATTATTATCCTAAAGCAGAAACACGTTATGTGCCAGGCAGCGGACCCGGGCATACAATGACAAAAGAAGAAGCCTATGGAGTTAATGTTTCTACAATCCCTCTTTTCACATCAGACCAGTTGGGAAAATTTGATTTTGAAACGGTTGTCCCATTAGAATATAAAGGAAAGGAATTTAGGATTCAGGCAACCTTGAACTGGGATTTTACTGGTGTAAATGCATATTGGTGGGCACACAGATATGTTAACGATATTGGATGCGAAGGAGTTTTGGGAGGAAGCAGTCAATTTTTATATTCTGATGGTGTGAAAATAACATATCCTGATGGAAGCATTGATGAAAAATTTTCATGGAAAGCAAATTGGCCAACTGATGAAAAATTGAAATTTGAATTTACAAAAAATAATTCATATCTTGCTTTGTGGGGCGGCTCTTTAATTGGAGATTCCTCTGTTAGCGGAGAGATAACTAAAGACAGAATAACCATCAGAAAAAATGCTTCTGATACTCCTTTAGAATTTACTTCTATATGGGGCCAATATATGATAGCTGGAGAAGGAGAGGTTAGCATTGTGCCGGAGATAAGAGATGAAAACGGAACCCTTCTTTTTAAAGGATGGGGGAATTTGACCGACGAAATTCCTCCTGAAGAATGGGAGGAATGGAAAGATTTTGTTCAAGGTTGGACTAAGAAAATAGGCAAGTATATATGGGAACATAAAATTGAGATAACAGGTGGGATATTCATAAAAGTAACTACCGGCATTCCTGGCTTTGTATTTACGATGCCAGCAAAATATATTGCACAAATATTGGGCTGGATTAGTGTTCCTCCTTCATACGGAGATATTCAACATTTTAAAAAAGTAATGGAAGCATATAACACTTCGGTGCATAACTATGGATATATAAAATATGGATATGGGGGTTGCCTGCATTATTGCAAATTATATGTTATAACAAATGATACTGGCATGAGTGTTTATTTGATAGAAGGAAAAGCGATTCTGGAAGGTAAAAATGATAGCTTGAATATATCAGCTGGTGAATTTGCAACACTTTTGAATAACGGCTCTCTTACTGCTCCACAATCATTTGATGAAAGCAAGATAGAAGAAAAAACTGGGCTCACTATGGAGACTTTATGGAGTTCAAAAGAAATAGAATTGAAAGATTTTATTCTATGTAAAAAGCTCGATGAAAATGATGAGCCAGTAAAAGCAACAACAAATTTTTCTACTACTGATAAAGTATGTGTATGGCTCAGCCTGCTGAATGCATCTGATGGAGACAAAATAAAATTTATTTTTGAAGGACCAAATAACATAACAGAAAAAGCAAACTATACAATAAACTGGAGTGGTAATGGCTATTGCTATGTATGGCTTTCTCTTGCCAAATATGGAAAAAATGGAAGTGGGCAATGGAAAGTAACGGCATATATTAATGGAAAGAAAGCGGGCATTGCTTATTTTGATGTTAAAGCTGCAAAAAGGGTGCCAAGCTTTGAGTTGATTCTGCTGATTATTGCAATTCTATTTGCTTTTAGGAGGAGAAATTGAACGCCTTTCATTCATTTCTCCAGCAATATTTTTAATCATCAATTCTTCTGCATTTTCATGAGCAAGAGCCCACATCAATTTAATTAATGCAACTTCTGGCAACATATCTTTACCATTTATCACTCCTGCTTTAATAAGTTTCCTTCCAGTTGAATATACATTCATATTCACACTTCCATAGAAGCATTGTGTTGTCATGACAACCATTATTCCATCTTTTATTAATTTCTTAATAGCAGTTATTATCTCATCATTAACATGCCCCAATCCAGTTCCAGCTATGACTATGCCATCCTTACCATCAACAATATTTTCAAAATCTTTTTTTCTTAGTGCAGGATGGAAATAAACCAAAGCCACATTTTCATTTAATACATCATCCACTCTTGTTTTTCCTTTGCTTTTTTTTCTATATTTTTGAAGAAACTTTACCTCATTTTCGACAATTCCTATTGGCTCATTATTTATTGAAACAAAAGCATCTCTTCTCGAAGAATGCATTTTTCTAACTTTAGTCCCTCGATGAATATAGCATTTTCCTGAAGAGATTCCACCATGCATTACAACCACAACCTCCCCCAAATCAGTTAAAGCAACTTTCTCAGCAGCAATCAAATTATCAAAAGCATCACTACTGGGACGGTCAGAAGAGCGCTGACTGCCGACCAAAATTACTGGCCCATTCAAATTTTTCAGCATGAAGGCGAGGGCGGCGCTGGTGTGTGTCATCGTATCCGTTCCGTGAGATACTATTACGCCGGATTTCCCTTCATTCAGTTTTCTTGCCGCCTCTCTCGCAATTTTTTTCCAATCCCTTGGCTTTATATTTTCGCTCAATTTTTGAAACATTACTTTCGCTTCTATATTGCAAATATCAAATATTTTTGGCATGGAAAATGCAATCTCGCTGGTTGTTGCTGCCGGGCGAACTGCCCCAGTTTTATAATCTACATAACTTGCTATTGTCCCTCCCGTTCCAATTAAAGCTATTGTAGGCTTTTTTTCATCATGCCTTATTTCAACTTTTTTTCTTTTTATTTCCTTTCCTTCTTTTATGACTTTAATTTTTGCCCCTTTTGCATCTATACCAATATTATATCCCTTTTCAAGCTTTAAAACAATTATATTTTTATCACTGAATGCATGGTGGGGCATGACAATTCCTTTCCATTTTCTTCCATTTTTTTCTATCTCAACAAAATCCCCAGTTTTCATTAAAAGTTATATACAGGCAAATATATAAGCAATGCTAAAATAAGCCCCGTGGTGTAGTGGTCAATCATGTGGGACTTTGGAAGCCTTCTTTAAGAAAGTGCTTCACTCCAAAGAAAGGCTGAAGAAATCCCACGACGGCAGTTCGAATCTGCCCGGGGCTATATGCTCCCGTAGTGTAGCGGCCAATCATTTCGGCCTTTCGAGAACTCAAAGAAAGGGTTCAAAGAAAGCCGAAGACTCGGGTTCAAATGCATGACTTGCCTGCAAGTCACATCTTCAGGCAAGCATGCCTGAAAATCCCGACGGGAGCATCATTTTATTTCTTTTTCTCCAATTTCAAATGCTTTTATATTCATATCAACGTATTCCTTTTTGATATTTTGTGAAATTGATTGAATTATGCTCTTCCTCTCTAATGGAAATATATCCAATGCATAAAATGAGCCAATCATGACAATATTCTTTGTCAATATGCTACCCGCTTTTTTTGCCACTTCATCTGCATTTATTTTGACAAGTCTGCAATGTTTTTCTATTTTTTCAAAAATATCATTTAATGAAGGATATTCTCCTATTCCTATAGATGTTAATGGGGGATAAATTGGATTAATGTCTGTAATTACAACACCCTTTTTAGAAACAACATTCAGGTTGCGAAGGGCTTCCATTGGCTCGAGAGATATAATGGCATCTGCAGTTTGGGGAGGAATTATTGGAGAATAAACATTTCCAATTCTAACGGCACATTTTACATCCCCACCGCGTTGAGCCATTCCATGTAGCTCGGAAGTGATAACCTTATGTCCTTCTATCAAAGCAGCATTTGCAATTATATTTGCTGCTGTTATCACGCCCTGCCCGCCGACGCCAGCCAGCAATATACTTTTCTTCATTTTTTCCTCCTTATGGCTTTTTCAGGGCAAACCTGAACACAGAAGCCACAACCTGTGCAAAGGCTTTCGTTTATTTTTATTTTATCCCCATCTCTATAAAAAGCAGGACATGCAAAATCATTTATGCATACATTACATTTAGTGCATTTATCTTGGTCAATTTCAAATGTTATTTTCTTTCTTCTTCTTTTTAAATCAAGCAGTATGCATGGGGCTTTTGCTATTACAACAGACAAGCCATCATATTCTAAAGCTCTTTTAAAAGCATCTTGTGTTGCCTTAAGATTATAAGGATTTACAACTTCAACATGTTTAACCCCTATTCCCTTTACAATGCTTGCTATATTTATTGCCACCGCTTCATTTCCCATGCCATCTATGCTATTTCCGGGATGTGGCTGATGTCCTGTCATTGCAGTTGTTGAATTATCCAATATTGCAAGAGTGAAATTATGGTTATGATGTATTGCATTTATCAAAGCAGGTAATCCAGCGTGAAAAAAAGTTGAATCTCCAATGAAAGCTATAACCTTTTTTCCTGTTGCTTTTGAAAAACCTCCAGCACTTCCAGCACTTGAACCCATGCAAAGCAGAAAATCAGCTGTTTTGTATGGAGGCAAAACGCCGAGAGTGTAGCATCCTATATCAGTTGGATATATTGTATCTGGAGGAGCAACCTTCTTTACTGCATAATATGTAGCCCTATGGGGGCATCCCGGACACAAAATCGGAGGACGAGGCGCCGCATTTATTTTTATTTCTTTCACCCCATATTCAATACCAAAAAAATCAGAAAGAGTTGAATAAACTATGTCAGGGTTATATTCATATATTCTTCCAAATTTTCCAAATCCTTTTCCATATATCTTTATATCTATATTATTATTTCTTGCAATAATTTTTATTTCATTTTCCATTATCGGCTCCAATTCTTCAACTATTATTACTTTTTCAACATTTCTTAAAAAATCAGCAATCTTCTTTTCTGGTAATGGATGGCTAAATCCAATTTTAAATAATTTTGTTTTTATATCTAAATCATCTATTGCTTCTTTAACATAATTGTAGGCTGCTCCTGATGTAATTATTCCATAATTTCCTCCAAAATCTTCAATGTAATTAAATTTGTTTTTTTCTGCCATTTCTTTTGCTTTTTCCATTTTTTTTATTAAAACAGGATGCAATTTCCTTGCTATTTCTGGAACTGTAACATAGTCTCCTTTAACAAATTTCCCTTTCTTTTTCTCCATATTCAATTTTTTTAATTCAACCACCCCGCGCATGTGAGCGACTCTTGTTGTTGTTCTGAGCAATACAGGAATTTCCAGTTCTTCTGAAATTTTGAAAGCTTCTATCGTCATTTCTTTTGCTTCTTCAGGATTGCTTGGTTCAAGCATTGGCAGATTTGCAAATCTCGCATATTGTCTGTTATCCTGTTCATTCTGGCTGGAGTGGCAACTTGGGTCATCTCCAGTTACAATAACATGCCCGCCTTTGCAGCCTACATAAGCATAGGTCATAAAAGCATCGCTTGCAACATTCATGCCAACATGTTTCATGCTCGTTATGGCCCGAAGCCCGGAAATTGCCGCCGATGCTGCCATCTCTAAAGCAACTTTCTCATTTGTAGAATATTCAAAATAAAATGGCACATCAATACCAATTTTATTCATATATCTTGCTACCATCGAAAGACTGTCTGAAATTTCTGATGCCGGCGTCCCGGGATATGTTGTGGCAAAATCAACACCTGCTTCTAAAGCCCCTCTTGCTATTGCTTCATTTCCAAGCAAAATTGCTTTTTTATTCTCTTCTAATAATTTCATTCTAATATCACCTTTGCATCTATTACTTTCAAACCTTTTTCATATAAAAAAACAGGATTTAAATCCATCTGTAATATTTTATTTTCAGCAACAATTTTTGATATTTTATAAATTAACTCCACTAAAGATTTTTTATCCAATTTTATTCTAAAATTTTCAAATATTTTATGAGCTTTTAAATCCATAAGCATTTCATTTGCATCATTTTCATCTATTGGTAACTTTCGGAAAGAAACATCTTTATATATTTCTGTAAAAATTCCTCCTATTCCAACCATAATAACTTTTCCAAAAAATTCATCTTTTATCATCCCAACTATGATTTCTGTGCCTTTTTTTTCCATTTCTTCTATTAAAATTTTCTCTTCTGGAAATTTTCTCTTCAATTTTTTAAAAGAATTTTTTAATTCATTTTTACTGTTTATATTCAATATTACTCCTCCCACGTCTGTTTTATGAAGCAATTTTGAAGAACAAACTTTCATAACCATGGGAGATTTCAATTTGACTTTATCAATTTCATTTAATTTGCTCGCTACAATAAAATTTGTAGTTGGTATTCTATATCTTTTTAGCAATGTTTTTGCTTCTCCTTCATCCAATGCATGCATTTGAGTTGTTATACTTTCATGCTTTTTTAAGTTTTGCTAATAAGGGTTTGACATAATTTGATGGATATCTAACCTGATTTGGGAACCAATAATCTGCCCCGATCTTATCAAGAAATTTTTTCTTCTCCTCGATGTTATTAAGTGCCTTTACTTTTTTCATTAATTTTCCATTAATTGCTTTTCTTTCAAAATCTCTCGAATAAAAAGGAAAGCCATGTCTCACACAAATGTTTTGCTCCCTCACATTTTTTCTGAATTGCTTAATAAGAGCGTCCGTCCAACCTCCTTTTTCATGAATATAATAATTTTTTTTAGTTTGCCCTATGACTCGGGGATTATAATTATCGAATAACTGATTTAATGGTCTATATCTGCAGTCTGCAATTTGAACTTTCCATTCCCAACACTTAATCCTTTTTCTTTCCATTTCCTCAAAAGATATATTCCAATTATAAAGCATAAATACAAATATTTCTTTAGAAGAATATCCAGCTGATTTAAGAAGATCGATTTGCTTTTTAATAAGAGGATACTGTTTATATTCCCAATCCCAAGCAATTCTAGGAAATCTGAAACCAGCTTCTTTTATCATCTTAGCAAGATACGGCTTTTTGATCAAAACCCTACCATCAAAACCACTTTGGCTTTCTACCCATTCAATTTTTCTTTTCTTCTTTAAATCTATTAATTCATTTAATATATCTTCGATATATGGGTTCATAAGAAAATTATTATCATAAATTACTATTTTTTTATATCTTATCTCTGTTCTTATACTTTTTTTTGGTATAAATCTAGGTTCAATTTTCCATGTCCCACAAAAAGGGCATTTTCTTGGACAACCTCTACTAGTATGTATTATTTGATAATCGATAGGGTGTGGATTTTTTTCTTTAATTAGGTCATATGCTGGAAAATGCATCTCTGCATAATTTTCTACTTCCGGAATTACCCCTTTATGAACCTTATCACATCCAGTATATCTTTTTACATCATTTTCTGGAAACAAAGATGCATAAATACCACCAACTCTAACAATTGCTTTTGGAAACATTTTCTTATAAAATTGAACAGCATCTCGAACATAGTTGGCCCAATAAGTGAAGAGAGATGTTACCCATATTTCGTGGGGATTAAAATTTTTTATTTCGGCTAACTCATCTAATTTCTTGGGTACCCCTCTCAACAATTTAATTCTATGTCCCTGATCCCTTAGATAAGTTGCTATTTTTAAGAGACCTATTGGTAAAAAATTTTTATGGTTCTTGCTTTTAGGAGGGATTGGAAAATTGGGTTCTACTAATAATATATTC
>JAGGSX010000027.1 GCA_021158865.1 Thermoplasmata archaeon | reverse complement strand
GGATAAAAAAGCGAGATGAATTGAATAAATAAATTCCTTTCTCATTTTTATGGATGGATGTATGCCATATACTACAATTCATGGAATTCACTGAATATATTCCAAAACTTGAATTCAAAACATTGCATTGAGTTATATTTACATTATTGACATTTTGAAGAGATATTCCATTATTTTTTGCATCTATTGTAAGATTTATCAATTTTACATCATCAGCTTTAACAGATATTCCATTTCCTTTAGAAAATAATTTTACTGTGCCATTTCCTTCTATTGTCAGAGGTTTATCAATGACTATGCTTTCATTATATGTTCCCTTATAAACATACACTGTGCCATTATATGCTACACTATCTATAGCCTGCTGGATGTTATTGAAATGCGTAGAATCCCATCCTGGCGTGCTGTTATCAAAATCATCATCAACCCATACATATAATGGTTCTAAAAAACTATATGCTGCACTTTCTCCAGTTCTATCAACAAGCTGTGGATTCTGCAATTCTGAAACATTTTCGCTTTCTTCTGGTATCATATAAGAGCAGGCATAATTATAAGCTTCCTTCACTGATTTTCCTTCATTAATCGCTTTAAAAAATGGATGGAAGAATATAGAGCCAGCCCAATTTCCTCCAGTGGCTGTTATGTAAAACCAGCCACTACAATTGCCAGTCGATGAGATAAGTATTCTGTTGTTTTCATCATCTATTCCAGAATCAAATCCTGGATCAACTGGAGCATCTATAAAATCCCCGCTATAACAAGCATCAATAAGAATTGTCATTTTCTCACAGCTTATGTTGTCCACCCAGCTATCGAATGTACTTTCACTTAATGGCCCGCTATTGTCTTCAAAGAAGAATTCTCCTTTTCCAGTAGATGTATTATAATTTCCATGATTCACCAAATAAATTACTACATCATCATTTGGTCCAACATGGCTGGCGAGCCAGTTTATGTTGTATTGCAATAATTCATACCAGTTGTTTACTCCTGCTGGCAGTGGCGTGTTTTGGTCATAATCTATTTCTGGCGGTTCATCTATTCCTCCAATTTGAGGTGGCGGTCCAAGCAAATCATTATGGTTACCATATATGCTAACATTAGTATTATTATCGTTCCACAGCATGAAAATTATATTATCATCCATATAGCCATGCTTTTTCAATATATAATATGCCTGCAATCCCTGAGCTGGAAAAGCATCAGAATCTGGATATGATGATAAATTATTCGTTGAAACGCATATCAATGCCCATTTATTTGTCATCTGGTGTAATGGAGAAGAATTTCCATAATCTGGGGACATAGATATTACCATAATAGCTATTATTCCCACTCCCAATATTATTCCCATCCCCTTTTTCATACTAAGATAAAAGTTTCTTAAACTTAAACTTTTTTGTTTTTTCTGATTTCATTTAGAATTTCCTGAGCAACATCCATTTTTATCTTGCCCATTTCAATCATTTTCCTTGCAACGATGTCTATTTCCTCTCCCTTAGCTCCAGACATAACGGCTATATTCTGAGCATGCAATTTCATGTGCCCAGCCTGTATTCCTTTCGTAGATAAAGCAAATATGGCAGCAAAATTTTGAGCCAAGCCCACAGATGCCATGACTTCTGCAAGCTGTTCTGCATTTTTTACTCCTAAAATTTTTAGAGAGATTTTTGCAATCGGATGAACTTTTGTTATCCCTCCTATCACACCAGCGGCAATCGGTAACTTAATTTTTCCGTGCAAATCACCATCTTCATTTTTTTTCCATGTTGTCAGGGGCTTATACCCATTTAAAGAAGCATAGGAATGCGCCCCCGCCTCAATCGCCCGCCAGTCGTTGCCAGTCGCTATTGCAATCGCATCTATTCCATTCATCACTCCTTTGTTGTGTGTTGCTGCCCTGAAAATGTCAAGAGATGCAAATTCATAAGCTTTAACAATTTTATCGACAACTTCCTCGCCTCCTATTGCTTCTTTTTTATAAATGACTTCTGCTTCAGCCATGCGATGGATTGCAAGATTTGATATGATTCTTAGCAAAGATTTTCCATCCGTTATTTTTTCAATTAATGGTGCCACAGCTTCAGCCATTGTATTGACCGCATTTGCGCCCATCGCATCTCTAACATCGACGAGCAAATGAACCACCATCATGTCCTCACTGAGCATCTTAGCTTCCACATCTTTTGCTCCTCCACCAAGACTGACCAAAATTTTATCCTGCTCATTTGCAAGTTCAATTATGCTTTCTTTCCTTTCCATTATTTTTTTAACAGCATCTTTTGAAGGATTCAAAATTTGAATTTGCCCAATCATAATTGGCTCGGTAGCTTTTGCTTTAAAACCATCCGGACGTGCCATTTTTGCCGCATTTGAAGCGGCTGCGACAACAGAAGTTTCTTCAATAGCCATTGGAATGAGCATTTCCTTTCCATTTATTACAAAATTCGTTGCTATTCCTAATGGAAGCTGCATTGTTGATATGACATTTTCAATCATTCTATCTGCAATGTCATGAGGCAAAGAAGAAAAAGATAGCAGCGTTTTTTCTTCTTCTTCATCCAATTCTGCAAATTCTTTCACAATTTTTACACGCTCTTCTATAGGCATTTTATAGAAGCCCGGGATACGTGAAGTTTTCATAAGAGTAAATTGATATAAAATATTTAACTTTTCTTAAGACGACGGATATCATAAATCATTATGTTTATATACCCTTACTAATTCTGAATATAGGGGTGGGATGTATCTAAAAGAAATAAGACTGGAGAACTTCAAATCATTTGGAAGCAGGGTTAGGATACCTTTTCTACCAGGTTTTACTGCAATAACGGGACCAAATGGCTCTGGGAAATCGAATATCATTGATGCAATTTTATTTGTTCTTGGAGTGAGAAGCCCAAAAATGGTTAGAGCTGAGCGTTTAACAGATTTAATTTATAAAGGTAATAGAGATGCAGATTATTGCAAGGTATCATTAATTTTTGATAATTCAGATGGAAGCTTGCCGGGAGGAGATGAAATCATCCTTACAAGAAAAATAAGGAAGGCGCCTTTACCAAATAATCCATCCAACTATTATAGCTATTTTTATATAAATGGAAAAGGAGCATCATTAAATGAATTTGTTGATTTACTTTCATCAGCAAATATTTCTGAAAACAGTATTGTCCAGCAGGGTGATGTTACTTCCATAGTTGAAATGGGCGGTGTAAATAGAAGGAGGATAATAGATGAAATAGCAGGAATATCAGATTTTGATGCAGAGATTGAAAAAGCTGAAAGAGAAAGAGAAGAAGTTGAAAGGAATATGGAACACATTGATATTATTCTTGGAGAAATAAAAAAACACATAAGGCAATTAAAGAAGGAAAGAGATGATGCAGTTAAATATAAACAAATGATGGAAGAGTTAGAAAAAAACAAGGCAATGCTTTCATATAAGAAAAAAATGGAAATAGAAAGGGAAATAAATGAAGTCAATAAGCAGATAGAATCATACGAAAAAAGTAAAACAGATTTGGAGAATGAACTCAGAAAATTAAAAGATTCTTACAATCAAAAAAATCTTGCTTATCAAGAAATAGAAGATAAACTTGCAGAGATTGGTGGGGAAGAACTGAATGAGATAAAAATTAAAATAGATTCATTGAAGGAAGAGGTAATTAAATCAAAAGAAAAAATAAATTATTACAACATGGAAATTGCCTCCACTTCTGGAGAAATAAAAGAAATGGAGAGCAAAATTAAAAAAATAAAAAATGAGATAAATCAATATGTTAAAAGGTTGCATGAATTGAATTATGAGAGGCAAGAGAAAAAAGATGAAATTGATAAATTAAAAGCTAAAATAGAAGAGAAAAAAAAGAATCTCCAGCATTCGGATGAAATAGCCATGAATTTAGGAAGGGAAATAGCAAAATTAAGAAAGGAGATTGAAAATGAAAAAGATAAATTGCATGAATTGAAACTTGAAAAAGACAGACTCATTCAAAGAAAAGAGGGTATGCAATCTGCATTTAATGAAACAATGGAAAATAAAAATGCTCTTGAAACAGAATTGAATGAAATAAATGAAGAATTGAGTTCAATAAAAAAAGATAAAAAAGAAAGAAAAATAAAGCGAGAAAATCTGGAGAAAAATCTTTTTGAATTAAAGAAAAAAGAAGCAGAAATAAATGAGAGAATTAGGCAAATTGATAAGGAGATAATACATTTCCAGAGAGAAATAGCCAAATTAAGAACAAAGGAGGATATGGCATCATACTCACAAGCTGTTAAAGCAATTTTGGAGGCAAGAGATGAAGGTGTAATAAAGGGAATTCATGGAAGCATTGCAGAGCTCGGTAAAGTTGAAGAGAAATATTCAAAAGCTATAGAGGTTGCGGCTGGGCGGCGCATCGAAGCCATTGTTGTTGAAAATGATGGTATAGCTGCAAAATGCATTGATTATTTGAAGAAAAATAATTATGGTAGAGCCACATTTCTGCCTTTGAATAAAATAATGGTTGGAAAGCCAAGAGGAAAAGCCATGCTTGCTGTCAGGGATGAAAATGCTGTTGGTTTTGCCATTGATTTAGTGAAATATGATGCTCGTTATCATCCTGCTTTCTGGTATGTATTTGGCGATACTGTTGTTGTAAAAAATTTGGATACAGCCCGCAATTTGATGGGAGGTGTAAGACTTGTTACTTTAGATGGAGAAATAATTGAAGCAAGCGGGGCAATAACTGGTGGCAGTATGTCGAGAAAAACAACTTTTGGAATGATGGACAGAGATAAAATAAATGATTTAACCAAAAGACTTAGAGATGCAAATTTTGAGCAGGAAGAACTGACAAAAAAAATTGTTGAAATAAAGGATTCAATAGCCGGCATAGAAGATGAATTGAATAAATTGCCATTGCTTGTAGATAAAAATTATGAGAAACTTGAAATAAGAAAAAAAGAAGTTGAAAGCAGATTGAAAAGCATAACATCAGAATTTGAAAAAAGAAAGCGGGAAATAAATGAAATCAATCAAATCATAGATGAGCAGGATAAAAAAATCAGCAATGTTGAGATAAAAATTGGAAAAAATTCTGAAATTTTAAAGGAAAAAGAAGAGAAACTAATGAAAATGGCTAAGAAAGAAGTTTTGAATGAAATACAGGAAATTAAGAAAAAGCTTGAGAAATTGCAGGAAGAAGAAAGGGATTTGAATTCAAAAATAAAAACAACTGAAAAAGAAAAAGAAATTGTTTTAAGTCGATTGAATGAAATGAATGAAAGCATGCTTGAAGAAAAAAATAAAGTTGAAGAAATGAAGACAATGCTTGAAAATGAAAAGAAAAAATACAATGAAAATAAAAATAAACTCATGACAATGAAAGAAATTGAAACAAAAATAACAGGAAAAGCAAAAGAATTGAGTATTGAAAGGAATAAAATTTATAGGGAAATAGTTGAATTGGAGAATAAAATAGATGGAATTTCAACAAAAATCGAAACAGCAATAGATTTAATTTCAAGGGCAAAAGCGAGAATACCAACATTGGAAATGGCTCTTGCAGAAGTTATAGATATCAAATATGAATTTAAAGCTCCTCTACCATCGATTGAAGAAATAAAGCATAAGATAAAGCGAATGGAAGAAAAATTGAATGCCATGCAACCAGTGAATATGCTTGCTCTTGAAGAATATGAAAGGCAGGATGAAAGAAGGAAAAAATTTGAAGAAGATATGGAAAAGCTAACAAATCAAAGAAAAAATCTGATGAAACTTGAGGAAGAAATAAAAAAGAAAAAGAAAAAAGCATTCTATGATGTTTTTAATAAAGTAAGAGAAAATTACAGACAAATATATGCAAGGCTGGCGGGCGGCGGCGACGGCGAGCTTTTGCTTGAAAACGAAGATAATCCTTTTGAAGGTGGTCTCATAATCAGGGTTAGACCAGAAGGTAAGAGGGCATTGCATTTGAATGCTTTATCAGGTGGAGAGAAAAGTATTGCTTCACTTGCTTTCATATTTTCCATACAGGCTTATAATCCATCGCCATTTTATGTTCTTGATGAAGTTGATATGTTTTTGGATGAAAAAAATGCGGGCAAGGTTGCAAAAATGGTTGCCGAAAATGTTCAAAAAGCACAATTCATTGTTGTTTCATTGAGAAGGACAACGCTTATGCAGGCAAATCACATATACGGTGTTACAATAAGCAATGGTGTTTCAACGGTTATAGGTAATGTGAATTTGAAGGAGATTGAAAAAGTTGTGGAGGTAAAATGAAGGAAGAGATTATCCAGCATATACTGGCTGGAGAAGAAAAATTATACAGGAAGGAAAACATCCAGAAATATATTGATATAATTGAAAATAAGATTTTCATAAAAGATAGTTTTGACAGGGCTATAGCAACTGTATTTGAACTTGTTTTGGAAAAGCATATCAATCCATGGGATATTGATTTGGCAACTTTTTCAAATTTGTATATGGAGAAAGTTAAAAGTAAAAAAATAAATCTGGTTGTTGCTGGAAAAATTTTGCTTCTTGCATGGAAAATATTGAAAATGCAAAGTGAGGAGATAATAAAAAATATGGAAAATAAGGAAGAAATTTATATGGATGAAATACCAGAATGGTATGGAGATGATAATGCATTTATATATACTCAGAAAGTCATAGAAAATGAAATCCCTTTGAAACCAAAAATAAGGAGAATTAGTAAAAGAAAAGTTACATTAATTGAATTGATAAATGCATTTGAAGAAGCAAAGGAAGAAATTTCTGAAAAAACTAAAAAGAAAGCCACAAAGAAAATGATAACTCCTGCTTCAATAACTGAGACAACACATAAAGAAAATCTCGAAAAAGAAATAAAAATAGTTATGGAAAAGATAAGCAAACTTAATGGAAGGGCTGTTCCATTAAAAGAAATTTTTGATGGAAAAGAAATTATTCCAATATTGCTTCCAATACTATTCCTTGCAAAAGATGGAGTCATATATGTATGGCAGGAAAATTTTCCTTATGGAGAAATTTATGTTAAATTGAACCATGGAAAATAAAAGGATAATTGAAGCAATGCTGTTTGCATCATCCCGCCCCATTTCATTAGAGGAATTCAGCAACGCAATTAAAATTTCAAAGGATGAGGTAAAAAAGGAGATAAAGGAACTTATGAAATTTTATAAAAAAAGCGCTATAGAAATATCAGAAATTAATGGAAAATATGCCATGCAATTAAGAGATGAATATACGGAATATGCAAAAAGCTTTTCTCCTATAGAAGTTCCAAAAAGTTTGCTGAAAACTCTTGCATTGATAGCATATCATCAGCCAGTAAAACAATCTGAATTAAAAAGAATGATTGGTAGCGGTGTATACCAATATGTTAAAGAATTAAAAAAAAGAGGGTTCATAAATACAAAAAAAGAAGGCAGAACAAAAAGAATTGAATTATCAAATTACTTTTATGATTATTTTGGAATAGATAAAAAAAATAAAGAGATAAAGGAAATGTTATTGAAAAAAATGAAGCAGGATTAATCTTTATTAAATTCCTTTTGATATTCAAAATAAGAATATGCAATGGTGTAAAAAGCAGAGGAGAAAACTGGAATTAATATGAAGAATAGCGCATAATCTGGAAAGATTGCTCCAAAAAAAGTTATGATTGCACATGCTTTAAACAATTTTCCACCAATTTTATGTGTTTTATCCCACACTTTTTCATTGCTCAAAGTCCATGGAGTTCTTATTCCTATAAACCAATTTCTTTTTGCATTTTCTAAAAGTATGCCGATGTAAAAAAATAATATTGAAATACTAATTGGAATGGTTACATTAAAATTTATTTTAAATCCAAAATTCCATAAAATTGTTTCAAAATAAATGGCAAGCATGTATATAAGAAACAGCAAGATAAATGTATCATAATATTTTCTAAACTTTTCTATATTTTCTTTCAATGGATCTATTTTTGGTATGGTAATGAAAAGAAGAGAAAGAATTAGCATGGTAAAAGGGATGATAAACAATCCCCAGAATTTTGACATATAGCCATTTACCTCTCCCTGACTATTCCAA
>JAGGSX010000021.1 GCA_021158865.1 Thermoplasmata archaeon | reverse complement strand
ATGCGACATAAAAAATAATCCATATGGTGTTGAAGCAGTTGTTTGCTATGATTTTAAAATTAGAAATCCGGGTGGAATTTATATTCATCATTGCAACATATATGACAATAAAATTGGCATCTATGCAAAAAGATTTTCCATAATTGACGCCCGTTACAACTACTGGGGAAGTCCATTGGGGCCGAGCCATTTGCTGGGGCTGAGAGGAGATAAAATAGTGACGAGGTTTTCAAAGGTATTTTATTTTCCTTGGCTTATGAAGGAATATAGACAATGAAAGAAAAATATAAACAACTCATCATTCTAACATTGGCGGCGATTTTATTGCCTTTCCTTCCGCTACTTCCCCTTGCCTTTGTAGCTGAAATAGCCATCTTCTATAATGTATATAAGTTACTTAGAAAGCCATCTTATTTTCTGTTATATGTTACATCATTTTTCATTTACTTTTTTGTTTTATTTAGATTCTACTATGGTCACTTTTGAGGATAAATTTTTTGGACTCTTCTAAAATTCTCTGCAGAAACATTGTGTTCGCGAGTTAATACAGATTAGCCTTTCCCATATAAAAGGCTAACCATTTTTTGACACAGAGGCCATTAACTTAACAACTCCAAACTCTTGTAAAAATTTCCGAATCCAGCAACCGCTTCTATCCAATTTTACACTCCAAGCGATTGTTTTTATAGAGCAATTTTATTCCCCCGTAAGCAACAATATAAAAAAACAGAGTTTTTCCAAAATGAGCGAAAATTGGTTCAATTCCTCTATTTTTTAAAAAATGAATTCATTAACTCTAAGTTATGCTACTTATATGCATCTTTTCTGTAACTTATTCTATGAATCATTATAATTTTCTCCTTCCATTTTACCTCATACACTATTCTTATCTTACCAATTCTTATTCTGCCGATTTAACAGGGACAGGTTCATCTTTTAAAAGAAGCAACAGCTCTTCAATCTTTTTCTTCTGCTTGTCCGAAATTTTTGCAATAAATGTTGTGGCTCTTCTCTTAGCTTTTATTTTAAAATTCATTTTAAAGCCTTAAAAAGCTCCTCTTCATCCATTATCTCCTCTTGGCTCATTATAGCTTCCTTGTCCTCTTCTTCTGCTTCTTCCTCTGGAACAATTTTATTTATCAATTTGGAAAAAAGATGAACAAGTGTATCCAAATCTTTTCTTATGGTTCTAATTTCATCTGCAATTTCCATGAATAAGATAGTTATTGTGATATTTAAAAATGTTGGAAAGGCGGTATGCTGTCAAGCCCTTCCTTTCCTTTTATTTTATACCCCCGAGAATAGGGGGAGAAAAGGGAGAATGCTTGATAAAATATTGTAATATATATGGTAATGATGTTGCTATTCTTTCTCAGAATAGCAGAGTGGATGCCCGTCTCAATTATTGGGGAAATTGGTTAGGACCTAGTATTCTATTTAATCTAAGAGGAAATAAAATCTTTCCTCCCGTTCATATAAAATATTTTCCATGGCTCTTTCACTCGTTATAAGAATGCACAAAATAAAATAACCATCATTCATGTGTTAATCTTACCGATTTATCAATTATTTCGATATATTTTCCTTTTATGACGATCATTGATAAATATCCTTCCGGAGTATCATGATTCCAGAATGGATGAATATGAAGATGGAGCGTGGCAATACCTTCTTTATTTGTTTTATTTGTATCTATGCCTCCATATCCATATAGGGTTACGATTGCTCCATTTACAGGTTTATAATGATTATATAAAACCTCTACAACAATTGTAAGATTGGCATCTCTGTATGGTTTTTCTCCATAAAACCTCTTAAATGAGAAACTATTTGTTGGAACACCATTTACAGAAATAATCTTGGGTGTTAATTCCTTTTGCAGAGACAATCTAAATGTAACTGGGGAGTTTTCTATATAAATTATTATGAAAACAATTATCACGAGGAATAAGCCCACAGCCGCTAATTTTCTGGTTTTGCTCACAGCTAATAAATTATCAAAATAATTTTAAGTTTTCGTTTAGTCCAATCCTCAATACTCTTACTTTCTCATACAAAAGATAAGCCTGCTTCCTCCTCCATGCATAAATAAATGTTATCAAGCCTTCTTTTGTTTTCACGCTGATATAAGAAAGAAGATATAGAAGCAAAAGGAAAGGTTGGAGGCTACCAATGCGTATTTTTCAAAATGTTGCGTGCTTGATATTCCATCATTTTTTTATATCTATTTTATTGTAATAATGTGTTTCATGAAAAAATACTGCAAGGAATGAAGAAAGCGGGCATTGATGAGCTTACTTTACCTCAGATTAAAGCTATACCAGAAATATTGAAGAAGAAAAATTGCTTAATAATTTCTCCTACTGGCACTGGAAAAACTGAAGCAGCTCTATTACCAATATTTCATTTATTTTTAAATTTAAAGGATAAGAGCAGGGGAATAAAAATATTGTATATAACTCCTTTAAGGGCTTTGAATCGTGACATGCTTCAAAGAGCCGTATTCTGGGGAAATGAGCTGGGCATATCAATAGCAGTTCGCCACGGAGACACATCAAAATATGAAAGAAGAAAGCAAGCACGCAACCCTCCAGATATGCTGATAACAACACCTGAAACACTTCAAATATTGCTCATTGGAAGATTGCTTAGAAATTCTTTAAAAGATGTAAGATGGGTTATAATAGATGAAATTCATGAGCTTGCTGGTAATGAAAGAGGATGGCAGCTATCTGTCGCTTTGGAAAGATTGAATAAAATTGCTAAAAATTTTCAGATAATTGGATTATCAGCAACCATTGGCAATCCAGAAGAAATTGCAGAATTTATGGGTGGAGCGGAAATAATAAATGCAGCAGCAGAAAAAGAAATGCAAATAGAAGTTGAATATCTCGAAAATATTGATAAAGTTATTAAAAGAACAAAAGAATTGATTGAAAATCATAATTCAACACTTTTCTTTGTAAATACAAGAGACACAGCAGAAATTTTGGGAGCAAAGTTGAGGAAAGAAAATGCCAGCATAGAAGTCCATCATGGCTCTCTTTCAAAAGAAGCGAGAATAGAAGCTGAAGAAAAATTTAAAAAAGGAGAAATAAAGGCTTTGATATGCACTTCATCACTCGAGCTTGGCATAGACATTGGGAGAGCAGATTTCATCCTTCAATATAACTCACCTCGCCAAGTTTCAAGAATGATACAGCGCGTCGGCAGGAGCGGACACGGCGTCGGCAGAATGGCGGCGGGCAGAATAATAACATCGAATATTGAGGAGTATATTGAAGCCATCGTTATAGCAAAAAAAGCCATGAAAAATGAGATAGAAGAAATAAAAATAAGGAGGAATCCTTTATCTGTTCTGGCAAATCAAATAGTTGCGATACTGAATGAATACATTTCCATGAGAGAGGATGAAATTTATAAAATCATTAAAAAAGCTTATCCTTTTCGTCACCTTCCAAAAAAAATTTTTATGGATGTGATGAATCAGTTGAAAACTCAAAAATTGCTGTGGATTGATGAAATGGTAAGGAAAAAGAAAAAATCCACATTCTATCTTATAGACAATATTTCAATGATTCCAGATGAGAGAAGCATACAGGTCATTGATGTGGCATCAAATAAAAGAATAGGAAAATTGGATGAAAGTTTTGTTTCAAGCTATTGTGAGATTGGAGCAAGGTTCATAATGAAAGGACAGGCGTGGGAAGTAGTAAGCATGGATGATGAAATAAAAGTATCGCCAGCAAGACAGACAAATATTGTGCCAGATTGGACTGGAGAAGATTTGCCCGTTCCATTTGAAATTGCTCAGGAAGTTGGAAGAATGAGGAGGATGGTGGCAGAAGGCATTTTAAAAGATAAAGTTATAGAAAAAGAAATAAAAGAACAAATTGGAAAGAAATTTGAAGTCCCTTCCGACAGAATAATTACAATAGAAAGAGAAAAAAATTTTGTGTCAATTGTAACACACTTTGGAACAAAAACAAATGAAACTTTTGCAAAAATAATAGGTGCTTTATTGAGCCAGAGATTCGGAAGCATTGATGCAAGCAGTGATGCCTATAGAATTTATTTAAAATTACCTCATGCAATTGATGCAAACATTATAAAAAATATTTTGATACCTCATGCAATTGATGCAAACATTATAAAAAATATTTTAATAAACCTGAAGGAAGAAACAATTGAGCCATTATTGAGGATAATTCTCAAAAAAAGTCAATTCATAAGATGGGAAATTGTCAAAGTTGCAAGAAAATTTGGGGTTTTAGAAAAAAATGCAGATTATGGAAGCATACCCATAAAAAAATTGATTGATGTTTTCAACAACACTCCTTTAATGGAAGAAGCCATAGATAAAGCAATATGGGATAGAATGGATATAGAACATGCAAAAATTGCATTGAATAAAATAAAAAATAAAGAAATAAAAATAAAGGTTCAGGGCTTATCTCCAATTTCGAAGGAAGGAGAAAGTAAAAAAGGAGAATTTTTAAAAGTTGGGATTGATGTTGAAATGCTTGATGCTCTTAAAAAAAGGCTCGAAGAAACGAGAGTAAAACTCAAGTGCATAAATTGTGGAAAAGAAATTGAAACCCGTGTATATAGAGCACCCTTGGAATGCCCAAAATGCGGGAGTAAAATGCTGGCTGTTGTAAAAGGAGAAAAACTTGAGAAAAGCGCATCTTTGGTAGCAAATTATGGAAAAAAGGCTATATTCACAATGGCTGGATATGGTATCGGAACAGATACAGCAGCCCGCATACTGGCAAAGCAAAAAGATGGATATGAATTGCTGAAGGAAATTTTGAAGGCAGAATTAAATTATGCAAGAACACGTCGTTTCTGGGATTGAAAAATTTTCATCGGATTATAACATCCAAATTAATTAAGGCAATTTGATTGGCTCAATCGAAGGATGCCAGTCAAAATTTAATCTGCTTATATATTTTGGTATGCCAATCATCCATAAAATTTTGAATTTTAATCCTATATAATCACTCCAATAATTTCCATCCCATTTGTTTTTATCATCATCTCTCGCATTGTAAGCATTGTTTATTATGTTGTTTCTTATAATCTGATTTTCTTTTGACCTGTTTCCAGCATACAAGCCATAATGTTCATTGAAACATATATTGTTATTTTCCAGAATATTTCTACAAGATGCAACAATTTGAGGACCATGCTCATTGTGCAATATTTCATTTTCTTTTATCAAACAATCATTTGTATGATACAGGAATATGCTATACCAATTCTTATAAAATGAATTGTTTTTTATTTGGCTGGCATCACATCTATCAAGCCATATTGTATACCATCTATTTGATGAAAAATTGTTTTTTTCTATTGTCACCGAATTACAATGCTCAGCCCATATTCCATACCAGTTATTGTAAAATTTATTTTCATGAATTATGCATGATGAATTTTGCATAAAAATTGCATATCTGCATTCAAATTCATTTTTTTGAATTTCTCCTCCTGCATTATTCAATACCAATCCGTAGTATGAATTAATTTCGCTATTTTTTATAACAAAATTTCTGCTATCACACTTTATTGAATAATTTATCCCATTAATAACAAAACCATCTATAATTGAAGGAGAGTATAAATCAAAATGCCCAATCAGCGTAGCATTTTTTGATATTACAGCAATTTCCTTATCAATGCTTACATTTTCGTGATATTTTCCATTTAAAACAATAATAACATCGCCATCATTGGCAGCATTTATGGCAGATTGAATGCTTGTATAATTTCCATTCCCAGAACCACCAACATACAATGTTTTTCCATCATTCAATGGAGCATAATTTTTATTTATTCTCATGCTCGGGTCACCAAAAAGCTCAAGTTCTTCTGCAGCCTTTATATGAAAAGCTTTCTCAACTTTCCCATTCCAGTGAAATGAATTTAAATATGAGAGTATAGCATTTTTCCACATATCACCCAGGTAAACAGCATTTTTATATTCCTGAAAAAGCCTCAAATGCAAGTTTCCAAGATAAATTTTCGTAACATTTTTTCCATGCCCTGTCCAGCATAAACCTGTAGAGCCTATTGAAGCAACCCCTCCATGCCTGCTGCCAACAAAAATCCAGTCAAAACATTCCCTGCTCTCATCGAACTTTGAAAGCCTTGCTCCAGATGTTAAAACAATTGGATATTCCTTATTTCTCAAAAGCCTTATATTCCATCCATAGTAATATATCCACTTCTCGCCATTGTATTCATGTGTAGCCCACAAATGCTGGGCGCCTGCGCCTTCCAGCACAGCTATGGCGACGCCGCCATCTATCTTGCTATTTATTTCCATTGCATTCTTTGGAGGGTAAAGCTTTATTGCATTGAAATCAGGCATTTCTTTAGCGATTGCATCTTCTAAATATTGCCCTTCTGGAATATCTCCGCAAGGGTCATTTGGATATGAATCGCCGCCAGCCAGCAACAAGTTTTTTGTTGATTGCATGGATTCGTAATCCATTATTTTTCTGATTGCATTTTTCAGCTCCATAACATTTCTGCATGCAAGTCTTCCTATCGCAATCTCTGGATGTAAATCAACCCTATCTGTATATTTCTTATCATTTATCTCATGTTCATACTCGCCATAATAACCATTGCCATTGCTGTCCCATGAAGAAAAGTTTCCATTTGCATCATATATGTCAGCATAATACAGGTCACTTATAAACTTCCTTTCATATTCCCATGTCGAACTTCTATCATTTAAATAGGAGTAGCGAACTGGAAGCAATTTTGAAGAACCTACAAGCAGAATATATCTTATATGCCATTCGTCATAAGCATGTTTAATAAAATACTTTATTTTCTCTGGATTATCGCGACCATTGCTTTTATACCATTATTTTCTTTAAATTCAACGAATTTTTGTAACTCATTCAAAAATATGGGTGGAGTTATTATGATTAAATCATAGTTATCGTCCTTTGGCACAACCAATGGAAAAGAAAATAGCGTGATAAAAGCTATCATCATAGCCAGCAATTTCATAATTCTAATATAAATTGAAAAGAAATATTTTTTGTTTAAGCCATCGGCTTTTTTATGATTAGCATAATTTCCCAGATTATTATTGCTGCTATAACCAAAACTATGCCAAGAAGTGTTGCATTGGTTGTCATTTCAATGAAATTACCACCTTCATTTATATATCCAACTATATGGTCAACAAATACCATTATGGCGGCGCCCCACAGAATTAAGCACAAAAAATTTAACATATATTTTTTAAATACATACCAGATTGCGGTAATAAGCAAGGCCGCCAATGATAATATTATGAGCCACATTTTATGCTGTTGCTTCTCCTGCAATTTTTTTCGGCAGAATACTTGCAACCAAAACCATTATTGCCCAAGTGATCGTAACAACTATTGCCATAGCCAAACCAGCTGTAGCCATTTCATGCAACATTGCTGCTGTATCGGCAGGATTTTTCATGGCAGTTAGGAAAGGAGGCCATGGAACAACTTCTCCATGCCAGACATGTTCTATAGCAAGTAAAATGAATCCGCCCCACAACATTGTATTAAGCCAATTCAATTTCCATTTTTCAGCTTTTTCTTTACCAACCACTTTTTGCAATAATGTTGTCACAACTGCCTCGCTTCCAGGGACAAGAAAACATGCCATTGTAACACCTTTTTTAATTTTTGTGTTACTAAATACAAATGTTTATTTAAAACTTTCGATTTAAGAATATGCTAAAAAGATTCAGTATATCGATGGATGACAGACTATTAAAAAAATTTGATGATTTTGTCAAAAAACGTAATTATAATTCTCGCTCACATGCAATTAGAGATTTAATAAGGAATGCAATAATAGAAACAGAGATAAAAGAAGGAAATAAGGATATATTTGGCACCATAACATTAGTATATGACCATGAAGCAAAGGGCATAAGCGGAAAAATAACACACCTCCAGCATGGCTATCTGAATGAGATAAGGGCAGCAATACATGTTCATCTGGACAAAAAAAATTGTCTTGAAACATTGATAGTTCATGGAAAAGCAAACATAATAAAAGAGATTGCCGAAAGGCTTGAAGGTATAAAAGGAGTTAAGCATGTGAAATTTGTAATGACAAAACCAGAAGTGTAATTTTGGTAAAAAA
>JAGGSX010000004.1 GCA_021158865.1 Thermoplasmata archaeon | reverse complement strand
GAATTCTATTATCTTAACCATCTTTAAACCTTATTGCATCTATAAGACCATGAGCATAATTTATACAACCAAATGCAGTAAAATAATCTCCTTTCAATAAATAATATTTTGCATCTTTATAATAACGATAAGCCATGTCTTTTATTTTATCATCTTTTATTTTATCAATATTTTTTTCAAATAATTTAATATCTTTTTCAGTCCTTTCTTCCATATTCATTGAATATCACCTCTCCTCCTATTTTTGTGCATTTTCCTATAATAACATCTCTCATTTTTTTGTTACATCTTATTTCTATTCTCACTCTGCCATCCATCTCAAATTCATTTACTTCCGTATTCTTATATCTCCACGAAATAAAATTTTTATCATACGCCGATAAAATAATTTTGCCATTAATTTCTCCAGATAAAGCATCATAAATTTTTTCCACTAATTTATCAATATTTATTCTTTCTTTTATAGAAATTTCTATACATTCTTTTTCCAATTCCTCCTCAACAAATTTTTTCTTATTCTTTAAATCATTTTTTTCCACCAAATCTATCTTATTTAATGCAACTATTATTTTTGGATGATTTTTCATCTTTTCTATTTCTCTTATAGATGTTAAAGCTTTGCTTTTCATTTCATCAAATTCATCGCTCGAATCTATTAATATTATAACAACATCTGCCAGTTCTATCTCTTCTAAAGTTGAATGAAAAGAATCTATAAGCCAATGGGGCAAATCTTTTATAAATCCTACAGTATCTGTGAGTAAAATTGGCACTGATTTCTTGAATTTTTTTATTCTACTCGTTGTAGTTGAGAGAGTTGAGAATAATCTTTCTTCAATAACCACTTTTTCTCCTGTTAAAATATTAAGCAAACTGCTTTTTCCAGCATTTGTATATCCAGCTATTGACACCAAATAAAAACCTCTCTGCCTTCTCTCTCTCTTTTTTAATTCTCTTTCTTTCTCAATTTTTATCAATGCACGCTTTATTCTCTTCATCTGCTTTTTTATCATTTCATAATAATCCGCCACAGGATACTCGCCGCCCGCCGAGAAGCCGACTTTCTCCTTTTCCTTTGTTCTATGTATTAGTTCTCTAACAAAAGGTTTTTCGTATCTCAATTTTGCAAGCTTAACCTGTAATTTTGCTTCCTTCCTGTTTGCTCTATCTGCAAAAACTTCTAAAATAAGCCTTATCCTATCGTAGACATCCACCCCTAAAATTTTCTCGAGATTATACCACTGAGATGGCTTTAAAGAATCATTTATAAAAGCAATTTCAATATTGTTTGAATCAACATAACTTTTAATTTCATCTATTTTTCCTTTTCCAATATAATATGGTGTTTCTCTTTTCCTTTCTTGAATAAAAATTTTTTTAATTTCATATCCAAGAGATTCCGCTAAAGATTTCAATTCATCTGTATCTCTGCTCTTAGATATAACTATACCCTTCACATTTTTAATTGCATCCATGCATATAAACTTTCCAGTGGAAATAATGGGGTGTAGGTCAGAATGCCATAACACTCGTCATTAAATTTTTCATATTCACTACTACTGCTTTGGCAGGGTCTGGCATAAAATTCATCATTTTCTGATATGTTGTTTGAGACTGCCATGCCGAAGAATTCATTAAAATTACATCTCTATAATTCTCCACTGCTGTAGTATGTACATGTCCTGTAACAAATATATCTGGAATTAAATCAATAACCATATAATCTTCTTTTTCAGGAGCAAGAGATGTTATCCCACCATACATTGGAGCAAGATGCCGTCGTTTCAGCATTTCTTTCATTATCTTTGTTGGCTTATTCTGATTTAAGCCAGGCAATGTTGTAGCAAAATCTTGTATTGATTGCCCATGATACGAAAGGATAATAATTCCATTTATTTTCATGTAACATGGATTTCCAATAAATATTGTATTTAAATCCTTAAAAATATCTTTTATTTCATCTTCAAAAGCAGGCTGGGGCAGAGGCGGGCGAACAGCATCATGATTGCCTGGTTGTAAAATTATTTTTATATTCTGTGGCAGTCCATCAAACTTTTTTGCAACTTCTTCATATTGGAGGTATAAATCTTCTATTGCTAAATCTTCTTCTTGTTTTGGATATATTCCAACACCTTCCACTATGTCTCCAGATATCACAATGTATTTCACTTTTTTTGCAACATTCTTTTGTCTCTCATTCCCTGCTTTTCCATTAAGCCATTCTATAAATTTATTCCATTTTTTATCCAAAAAACTTTTGCTTCCAACATGTAAATCAGAAGTGAAAACTATATATCCATCTTCTTCCGAAAAATTTTTATTCTTTTTTATTGGCAATTCAGGTCTAATAATATTTTTTGCTATGAATAAATCTCCCTTACGTTTTCCGACAACACCTATAACTTCATCATTAACAACTGCACAATCAATTTGTTTTGGAATATAAACAGAAATCCAATCTTCTTCATCTTCCAACTCAGCAACAAAACCATTTTTAGCAGACCTAACATCTCTCACAATTCCTATAATTGAAGCCTCTTCCTCAAACACCCTCAATTTTTTTATAGATATTGCATTTTTTAATTCATATCTTTTCTTTAGAAGTTCTTGCAATCTTTCATATCTATCTCTAAACATTTCTATAAAACCATCAACCTTTCCATCTGAAGACAGCTTTCCTGTTACATCTTTTATTATCTCAAATCCATTCTCTTTCTCAATTTTTCTTTCAATTCTAACTTTCTTTTTTTTATTAAATAATTCTTCTATCATTTCAAAAGATATTATTAAGGGCTTGTGTTTTAGATTTTCAATAATTTCCATGCATGTAGAAATGTTGCCATTGTTTATTATAAAATCAACAGCTTTTGGCTCTATAAGCATCCCATGTTGTTGAAAGAACGAAATCACATCCTTCTCATTCATTTTAGCCGATGCAGACATGCTACCAGGTGGATATACAAAGCAAGCCCTGATTTACTCCATCTCTCTTCTCAATCCCGTGACCCCCTGAGCATCGATGGTTCTTGGATGAGCCGCTCCCTTCCGGGCCTAACTCCTTAACCAAGACAGAGACAGGCATCCAGCCCTCCAACTGGATACTCTGTCACCCTCGATCCCAGGGGACGAGACATCATCGGCCAGAGATGGATCAGGGCTTGCTCCATATACCGCCCCGGCAGCTTCAGCCCTGGCTAAGACGATTTCCAGCGACAGGGGACGCCTAACCCCCCGGCCTAGTCTGCACCTTTAGCCAATTTTTTAAGTGCATTGTATTAATAAATTTATGGCTTTCTACTCAACAAAAACTGGCATCTAAACAGGCGGTAGAGTATCCATAGCAATGTTGCAGTTTGAAAGGCAACATCTCTTGCCATGTGCCATAAAAATTCACCATATTTATCCATATCTGGCAAGCCACGATAATATCCCGCCCAAAAAGCATCCTTAGCAAGATATATTGTTGCTATTACAAAAATTGCAATTATGATGACATCGATGTAAAAAAGCCATCTCATCCATTCTTTTTCCATATTGAAAAATTACAAATGCATATAAAAGTTTATGTATTTTTATCCATGCTTGTTACTGCTGCTATTATCTTCAATAAAAATAAAATTTTGATTGCTAAGAGAAATGGTGGATGGGAATTTCCCGGCGGAAAAGTTGAAAAGGGTGAAAGCATGGAAGAATGCATAAAAAGAGAAATAAAAGAAGAGCTGAACATCTCAATAAATTTGCTAAAGCCATTTTCTGTTGAAAAAGACAAAAACATAGAAATTCATGTATTCATTGCTTCATATAAAGAAGGAGAAATAAAATTAAAAGTTCATAAAGATGTAAAATGGCTAACCATTGATGAAGCCAGATTGTATAATTTCCTACCTATAGATAAAAAAATAATTGAAAAGTTAGCCAGGTGCAGGTAGTAATCCCTCTTCTGTTTTAGGCGGCATTCATCTCAGCGTCCTACCCCCAGGCGGTCCCAGGCAGCCGATCCTGGTGTTTGGACTTGCTCTGGGGAGGAGGCCGTTTCACCAAATCCTATGACAATGTCATTCTCAAGAAATCATCCTTATCATAGGCTGTGTCGTTTCTGCTCCTCCTTATCAGGGCTCTCACCCTGGTTTTTACACCCCCAGCCTGGGAATGAGGAGGGTATTTCCTCAGCTGCGCCGTGAGCCGCCCGCCTGCTCCTGGCTATGTATTTATATGAATTACTTATAAATATTTTCATATTTACATCTATGGAAAAGTTAAAAAAATTGGCTGCAGGTGAGGCTGTTAAATATGTAAAAGACGGTATGATTGTAGGTCTTGGAACAGGAAGCACAGCGATGCATGCAATAAAAATGATTGGTGAAATGGTGAGAGATGGCATTGAAATTGTTGGAATATCAACATCAAAAAAAACTGAGGAAATTGCTGTTGCCAATGGAATAAAAATTGGGGATTTAAATGATTATGAAGAGATTGATGTTACTATAGATGGTGCAGATCAAATAGATAAAAAATTAAATTTGATAAAAGGAGGAGGCGGCGCCTTACTTAGAGAAAAAATTGTTGCAAGTTGTAGTAAAAAAGAAATAATCATTGCAGATGAAAGCAAGCTTGTTGAAAAATTTTCTTTCCCTCTGCCTGTTGAAGTCATACCTTTTGGATGGAGAAGAACCATGGATAAATTGAAGAAGCTTGGTTTTGAGCCAAATCTAAGGCATGGTTTTATTACAGATAATGGAAATTATATAATTGACTGCAAATATGAAGAAATTGCATACGGCATGGAAGAAAAAATAAACAATTTGCCGGGTGTTGTAGAAAATGGGCTATTCATAAATATGGCAGATATGGCAATAATTGCATTCAGTGATGGAAAAATAAAAAAGATGAGAAAATAAAAATCTTTCATGGGCAATG
Organism: Thermoplasmata archaeon; assembly: GCA_021158865.1. Classification (GTDB taxonomy): domain Archaea; phylum Thermoplasmatota; class E2; order UBA202; family JdFR-43; genus JAGGXW01. Next base: position 3,358 of record JAGGSX010000004.1, on the reverse strand, counting down.
TTTTTAAAAAAATAAAATATTTTTATTCATGGAATTCAAAACAGTCGATGATTTAAAAAAATATATAAAATTGCTTGATCATCAAAAACATCATCCAGAAGATTATGTTTTTGGGATAGAGCTTGAAGGTGCATTGGTTGATACTGAAGGGAAACCAATAGAAGCAAAAGAAGTTATTTCATATTTAAATAATGTTTATCATGAATTTGAATTTGCAGAAGAAGCAGGAGCATGCCAGATTGAGATAAGGAGCTTTCCAAGAAATTTTTCAACAGATGTGTTGAGGGAATGCGAGGAATATTTATTGGATGCAATATATGATATTGTTGAAATTGCAGAAAAATTATATAAAAAGGAAGTCATCTTCTTATTAATTGGTTCAAATCCTCATCCTGATGTTTTATCTGATAAATGGATTTCAAATACTGAAAGAGCAATAACAATGGCAAAATGGCGTTCACAATTTCAAACCATAAAGATAGCTGGTAAGGAAATAAGACCAGAGCATATAGCTCTTTCGATACAATCAATGCATATACATATACAAGGTAGAAATCCAGAGGATGTGGCAGATAAATATAACCACCTGCTATATATGATTCCAGAACATATTGCCATATCAGCCAACAGCCCAATCATTGGAGGGAAAGCAGTCGATTATTCTGAAGCAAGGCTATTGTTGTATGAAATGGCAGATGGAGGAAATGCTGGCTTACCAAAATTAAAAAAATATCCTACATCAATTCTTGAATATGGAGAATATGTATCTTCCTTTAAGCCAATAATGGCAAAAAATATTGCAGAAATGATCAAAGAAAGGCATGAAGACAACAGAATAAGATTTGAAATCCCTTTTAGAGTTGAAAATAGGATATGCCCGGCTCAATCTACTATAAGGGAGAATATGGCTTTGATTGAATATATTATAGGCAGGCTTAAATACGCACAGAGATGGAGCAGACAGGATTATCCTTCATTAAAAGAAATCGAAATAAATAGAATAGAAGCAATAAAAAATTCAATAAAAGGAAATTTTATATGGAATGGAAAAACTATACCTGTTAAAAAGCAGATTGGGGAAAGTATTGAAAAAGCTGAAAAAGGATTAAAGGTATTGGATAGCAACCCTCGTTATCTTAGAGTATTGAAAAAAAGGCTGATAAAAAAGAAAACAAGCGCTGATGTTGTAAGAAGATGGTATGAAAGAGCAAATGAAAACAATAAAATAGAGTATCTTGTGAATAAAATTTGGGAGCATACGAAAAAGAATAGCCCTCTTATCTAATTTTTATTCCTTCTCTTTCTGTTGCTGAAAATGTTTTTGATGCAACACCTCTTATGTTTTTGATGCTTGGTAAAATATTTCCCTGTTCAAAACCCATCAGCCACGCCACTGTTGTGCCGGGGCGGACGACCGGCTGGCTTCTTATTCCAATGATTATGCCATCTTTTATTGCTTTTACCCATCTTTTTTCTCCAGTGAATGGAGATTTTACGATTCCAATGGCTCTGCCTTTTTTTATTACATCCCCTGCTCTAACTTTTGGATGAAATATTCCACCAATATCCGAAGATATTTCTATATAATCTTTCAACAAAATCTGTTTTTCTGGTATTTCTGGCTTTCCTTCGAGCATATTAAAATATTTCATAAAATTTATTATTCCATTTATGCCAGCATTTATAAAATATTCATCTATTCTGCCAGCTTCTCCTATTTCAAAACAAACAATTGGTATGCCTTCTTTTTCAGCTGCTATATTCAACATTCCAGGATGCCCTTCATGATAAAAAATTATTTCTGTTCCTATGGCTCTATAATATTCTATGGGAGGGGAAATTTTGTTATACGCTCTTAATCTTGGATGAGGAATCAGCAAATGCCCTTTCATTCCAGTATGCAAATCTATACCAAAATCAGCTTTTTTAACAAATTTATTGAAAAAATGGTATGCTATCCTTTCTGTAACTGTTCCATTTCTCTTTCCAGGAAAAACCCTGTTTAAATCTTTTCCATCAATTGAATCCATTCTCTTTCTCTCTCTAAAAGCCAGAGAATTCACAACAGGAACAGCAAGTATTGTTCCATTCAATTCCATTGGATTTAATTCCTCAAATAATCTTATTATAACTTCTATACCATTCAATTCATCTCCGTGAATTGCAGCATCTAAAAGCAGGATTGGTCTTCTCCTTTTTCCCTGCATAACAAAATAAGGAATTATGACTGGAGTCCCATCTTCCAATTCTGTGCATTTTATATTGCTTCTATAAATTTTTCCTTTTCCTATATCTATCTTTGGCTCATTCATTTTCATGGAAATATCCATGTTTTATATATATTTAATGAGCAAAAAATTTTGAAAAGCATGCATGTAATTATGTTTATTTGTCTCTCCACCTCTATCTCCCCAATCCCGTTCAGCTCATTTTTTTCATAAAACCCATGAATTTTACCGGGACATTCATAAAGCATCAATTCCTTCCAGTATGGAGATGATAAGTTATCTTTATAAATATGTGGCTTATGTGTCATTTTAAAGAAAAGCGTAAGATTTTTATTACCTGAGGCAGTAATTTTCAACTCTCTTGGAAAAAACGCTCCATCAATATAGCTACCATCCAAATATTCGCATCCTGTTACTTTAAATTCCATATAATTTTTTCCATTATAAATATATATTATGCCCAATGGGATTCCTCTTATCCAGAATGGAATATCTCCAAAAAATATTGTCCATCCATTGTCAAAAAATCCCCAGCTCCAATCATATCCAAAAGGATTATCTGTAGAAATTGTAAAATTTTTATAATCAAAATTCATGTCATTTATCCACCATTTAAATAATCTCATGTAATTTTTCAATGTTACAAAAGAAAATTCTTTAAGCGGGTTGTTATAACTCCAATTTCCCCATACATGCTCATAATATGCAATTCCTGTAAATTCTTTCCTCTCGCCATCTATTTCAATCCATCCTCTCGTAATGCATTTTGATGTGAAAGTGTATTTATAATATCCAAAACCAACTGGGAGATAATTGGATATGCCTTCTGCCACCTCAGTCGGCGGCGCCTCCGCCTGCATTTCTATATATATTTTTTTATTTTTCTTTTCAAAATATGCCTTGTAGTTAGGATACGAAGGTTTTATCCAGCAATTTTTGTATTTTATATATCCATTTTCATATTTCATATTTGGTATGTTGTCTCCATAAGAGCCCATATCATAAAATTTATTCTCATCCAAATCAAATATGGTTAAAAAAAGATTGCTTGCAGGAGTTTCTTTTTCATATTCAAAAGAAGATGTTATGCTGTAATTTTTATCAGCATGAATAAAAGCATCTATGTCTGT
>JAGGSX010000103.1 GCA_021158865.1 Thermoplasmata archaeon | reverse complement strand
TAATGATTCGATAAATATAAGATTCTGGAATCTTATTTTTACGACTGTTTTTACGCTAATTTTGATAGAATTCCTTGATATTTTTACGAAGACAAATTATTTAATTCAATCAATTAAAGCAATTCATTATTGGGATTGGTTATTCTTCTCAATGGGGGTGACCTTCTTTTCATACATATTATATATAAGAGCTCTTGGCTTAGGAAAAGCAAGCGTAACGCAGGCTGTTACATCTTCAAAAATAATATTTGTCATTCCTTTCTCTCTCGTTCTTTCCCATGTGATAAAAATTGTTGTATTTGAATCGCCTCTCCATGCTTTGATAAAAATAATTGGAATGTCTTTGGTTGTTATGGGGGTTATTTCATTTGCTCTTACAGAAGTTAAAGGATACATATTCATAAATGCGAGGAGTGGATACAAAGTGGAAGAGCTTTTAGAAAAAATATGGAAGATAAAAGGAATAACAAATGTTGCAGCAGTGGCAGGAAGCTATGATATAATTGCTAAAGCAAGAATAAGGACTCTGGGTAAAGGATATGAAAGGATAGTAAGATTATTGGAAGATATAAATGAAATAAGGAGTTTTAAATGGCAGTCAATATTAAAAGAGTGGGAAGAAATATGATAAGCTGAATTAAAAAAATTTTTATAAAGCAGCTGGTTGATTTATATGCAAAAATCATCTTCAATAACTTTTCTTTCTGCAATATTCTCCATAATATTCTTCTCCATCTTTGTAAGTATATTTCCAAATGGAATTGATATGGCTCATGAATATAATATAGTTTGTGAAGATAACATAAATTTTTATGGAGGAATTGAAGGAAATGGAAGTATAGTTCTATATGCAGATAATTTTACCATCCAAATTAACGGAAATAAGTTTAATGGAAATGTTGCTAAACTGGAAGGGCATTTTCATTTTTACATTCCTTCTGCATTCTATTCAAATAATTCTGCCGAATTTAAAAAAGTTATTTTGAACGGAACGGGTTATTTGAATATAGATGGAAATAAAAGCTATGGAAAATTTGATTTAATTATGAATGGAAGCATTGATATGAATATTTCCAATGGTAATCTATCTTTTATGAAAAGCGAAGAAAAATTGGATAAAAATTTTGATAAGCTTGCGTTGTTACCATTTGCTTTGGATAAAATATTTTATATTGAGCATGGAAATGGAAGCATAGATGGAAGCGTTGTTAATTTCAGTAATCTTATTTTTAGAGGAGATGGAAACTATCATGCAAACAAATTTTCTGGGAAAACATATCTAATTTTTAATAATAAAAAATTTTATGAAAATGAAGATAAAATATTTTATATCCCCTCAAAAATAATTTTTTTATGGAGTATAGCAATAATATTGTTTATAATCTCACTTTTTTTAAAAGGAGGGAAATTTCTTGAATTCGATAAAAAATTTTATGGTTTATCTTTTATTCTTGCCATTCTATTTCTTGCAATAACCTTCTTTATATGGATTAATCAAGCGAATATAATTTTCGGTAAGGATGTTTTCCAATTAATAAATGAAATAAATTTACAGAATATAATTTATCTTTCTTTTATAATAGTTCCTTATTTAGTATTCATTGGTATAATTGCATTTCCAATAAAGTTAATTGTGTCCTCCATTTTTGATTTATTTGGGTTTATAAATCTTGGTAAAGCAATTGGAAGAAGCCTTGGATTTTCCTTCGGAATATGGCTTGGCATATCTATGCTTTCATCAATTTTAAATCTGATATTTTATCCTTTATTTAGATTTATATGAATTTATATCCAGTATACGGAGAAAGAGCATTGTTCATTGAAAAAGAAAAAACAATTATCATAGCGGATTTGCACATTGGAATAGAATATGAATATTCATTGCAGGGTGTAAATATAGGTTCTCAAACTGAAAAAATGCTTGAGAGATGTATTTCCATCATTAAAAAAAAGAAAGCAAGACGGATGATAATATTGGGTGATTTAAAACACGCAATTTTTTCATCGGGAAAAGAATATGAAGAGGCTGTCAAAAAAGAAAAAAAAGAAGTGAGATATTTTATAAAAAAATTGGCTGAAATTGTAGAATTATGGATAATAAAGGGAAATCATGATGGGCAATTGAAAAGCAAAAGAGCAAAAATATTTGGGACAAGGGGCATTTCTATTGGTAATATTTCTCTTGCTCATGGACATGCATGGCCATCTCCAGCTGTAATGAAAAATGATTTACTTATAATGGGGCACATTCATCCTCATGTGAGGATAAGAACAAAAGTTGGTTATTCATATATCCAGCCATGTTGGGTTAGAGGGAATTTTAAAAAAGAGATTCTAAAAAAATATAAAGATGCCAACAAAAATATGGAATTCATAATAATGCCTGCTTTCAACCCGCTGACGGGCGGCGTGGCGGTGAACATGGAAAAAATTGGAGGGGCTATTTTTTCGATGATTGATGCCGATAATTCTTTTATTTATCTTCTTAATGGAACAAATCTTGGAAGGATAAGAAATTTAAGGTAGGTTTGTATTAAGGGTGGTGAAAAAATGAAAGTGCTCGTTACAGATGAGGTTGCGAAGGAAGCAATTGAAAAGCTTGAAGAAAAGCATGAAGTTGTTTTTAAAGAATTGAGGGGCGAGGCTCTTGCCAAAGAAATCGGTGGATATGATGCTCTCATGGTTAGAAGCGGGACAAAGGTTACTGCAAATATAATAAATGAAGCAAAAAATTTGAAAGTAATTGGAAGGGCTGGAATAGGTGTTGATAACATTGATATTGAAGAAGCGAGTAGACATGGAATCTATGTTGTTAATTCTCCAGGAGGCTCAACACATTCTGTCGCAGAGCTTACAATAGGGCACATGCTTTCTCTTGCAAGGCATATTCCTTATGCAGACAGAAGCATGAGAGAGAAAAAATGGGAAAAGAAAAAATTGAAGGGAATAGAACTACAGGGCAAAAATCTTGGCATAATTGGATTTGGGAGAATAGGAAAAGAAGTTTGGAAAATTGCAAAAGCTTTTGGAATGAAATGTATGGCTTATGATCCATGGCTATCTCCAGAAAAAATAAAAGAGTATGGTGCCATTCCATCAAGCATTGAAGATATATTGAAAAATGCAGATTTTATAACCATACATACACCATTGACTGAAGAAACAAGGCAGATGATATCACATCCACAGTTTGAATTGATGAAGAGAAGCGCTTACATAATAAATTGTGCCCGTGGTGGAATAATTGATGAAGATGCATTGTATGAAGCATTAAAAAATGGCATGATAGCGGGCGCCGCCCTCGATGTATATGAAAATGAGCCATATACTGGCAGGCTTACAGAATTAGATAATATTGTTTTCACTCCTCACTTAGGTGCTTCAACAAAGGAAGGTCAAATAAGAGCGGGCATAATATGTGCAGAACAAATTATGAAGGTATTGGATGGAGAAGAGCCAGATTACTGGGTAAATAAACATTTAATGAAATGAGATTTGAGGTGATTGCAAGAGATTCAAATTCAAGAATAATGAGGATAGAATATAAAGGAAAGGAAATAGAAACACCCGCATTGCTCTGGTGTTCATCGCCTCGCATTCCAGCTCCAAAATTTGCAAAATTGAAATTGGGCAAAGATATAAAATCGGGAGGAAGCTTTTTTTATCCCGAAAAAGGAGATTTGCCACCTTCATTGATTTATCCATATTTTTTCCCTTCTGGCTTTCATGATTTGATGGCTGAATTTAATGAAAAAAGTGCTGGCAACTTTGGAATAATTTCTGCTAAATCCAAGCCAATGAAAAAATTCTTCATATATATCATGGCAAATTCAATGGAACTTTTTTCCAATCCCAGAAATTTTGTCAAGGCTGTAATTGAAATAAGAAAAAATATTGGATATAAGCCATTGTACGCTCCAGGTATAGCATTGCCTCATAATCTTGCAATTTTATCATATTCGGGAATTGATTTATTTGATTCATTAAAACTTGTTATAGAAACAAGGAGAGGGAAATATTTTACTCCGGAAGGTAGCTATGACTTAGATAAAATTGATGAATATCCATGCAGTTGTAGATATTGCAAAAAAGGAATAAAAAATTATGAAGATTTGTTGATGCATAATTATGAAGTCATGAAAAATGAAATCATTAAAGTAAGAGAGGCAATAAAAAATGGAAAATTAAGAGAACTTGCAGAAAGTAAGGCAATTATGCATCCAGAATATGCTTCCATTTTAAGAATTTTTGATAATGAACATTATGAATGGCAGGAAAAAATGTTTCCTGTAACAGGCAATAAAATCAATGTTTCATGTCTTTCATTCAATATGCCAGCTATAAAAAGATTTAGGGAAAGAATTTTATATAGATATAAAAAGCCTGAATCTGCGAAGATTTTACTTTTATTACCATGCTCTTCAAAAAAACCATACTCGGCTTCAAAATCTCATTCATTTTTTAAAAGAATTATTAATGGAATAAGCAATAAAAATGCAATACATGAAGTTATTTTAACCTCTCCCTTGGGAATTGTCCCTCGTGAGTTAGAAAATTTTTATCCTGCTGCTCATTATAACATATCTGTTACAGGCTATTGGAATGAAGAAGAGAAAAGCATATTGCAGGGCATGATTGACAATTTCCTTAAAAAAAATAGATATGATGTTATTATAAGTCATCTTCCAAAAGAAATGGATTTTCTTTCTATCGATGCCATTCAGACATGCAGGCATCATCCCACCAGCGAAGATGATCTGAAAAAACTTGAAAATGAACTAAAAATTGCAGATGAATATGAATACATACACGCATCCTGGCGGCGACGCGACAATGCCAATGCTATGCTTTTATTTCAGTTTGGTAAGGTTGCTGAAAATCTTTTAGATGGATGCATTGTTAAAGGAAAATTTCCTAACTATAGAATATATTGCAATGGCAAACAAGTAGCTTCTTATGTTGTTAGCCGTGGGATGTTTGCTCTTACATTTGTAGGTGGGCTAAGAATTGGTAAAAATTATTGGGTGGAAATAGATGATTTTTATCCTAAGGGGAGCGTCTTTGCAGTTGGAGTTAAAGATGCAGATGATAGAATAAGGAATGGTGATGAAGTAGTTGTCTTTTATGAAGATGAAATGAGAGGTGTTGGAACTGCAAAAATGAATGGAGATGAGATGATAAAAAGTGAGCATGGTGAAGCTGTTAAAATAAGGCATTATAAATGAATTCAGTGCTTTTATAAATTGTATAAATATCAATCAATCATATCCAATCATTCTTATTTCATTTCTATCTGTATCAATTATTGTATATTCTCCTTTTTTTCCTATGCTGCAATTTACAACAATGGTATCATTAAATTTTTCATATCCATAATCTTCATGGACATGTCCACATAAAACAAATTTTGGCTTCTTTTCTTCCACTATTTTTCTAAGCCACTTGCTTCCAATATGCATCCCCAAAAATGTTTTATCTTTTATTTTATAGGGTGGAACATGAGAAATTATTATATCAAAATTTGCTTTAGCATCTATCCCAAAAAATTTTGTATTCCATCCAATACCAATAAAATTAATGCCGTTAAATGAAAAAATTTTTCCATCAACCATTTCTATTTTTTTAAACATGAGCAACCCATCCATGTTTCCATGCACAGCAAAAGCAGGAACAGATATATCAAACATGTCTTCATTTAAATATCCTAAATCACCTGGTAATATGACAACATCGGGCTTTTCTTTCTCAAATCCTCTAAAAAATTTGATGTATCTTTCCTCATTGCCATGGAAATCGGCGGCACACTGAATTATCATTTTTGTTGCTTATATTTCCAGTTTATTGCTCTATTTAATTTTATATAAATTTCTGCTCCTTTATCTATAATTTTTCTATCTTCAATCACATTTATCGCTTCATCTGCAAGCAAATGCAATAATTTTCTTATCTCTTCTCTATTTGATTCCAAAATTTTTCCAAATTCTCTTACAATTTCATCAATATCTTCTCCTTCTATTTTTATTTCTATCTTTACCAAGTTTTCACCTCTTCTTGCTTAAATTATCCTCTATCATAAGCAGAAGTTCTTCAATCTCCTTCTGACTAATGTAATTTTCTCTCTGTTCCATTTTTATTTCAGATAGCCTCAATCTTATGGCCTCTTTGCACAATTCTGCAACACTTGAATAGCCAAGCTCTGGATTTTTGCTTATCAATTCTTCAATTTCTTCATGCAACTCTTTGGGGATTGATATTGTGCTATACTTTATCATCTTCTTTTCCTGCATGGTTATTAATGATATATCCATATATTTACTTTACTGTCATTTTATAACTTTTTCATCATCTTAAAATGCTGGATTGAACCAAATAAAATATACGATTTTTCTACAATATGATAATCATTCTTTTTATAAAATTCAATGGCAGATTCTCTCGCATTTAAAACCACACATTCAGCTCCCCTCTTTCTTGCTATTTCTTCCAATTTTTTTAGTATCATGGTTCCTATACCCTGCTTCCGATGATAAGCATCTACAGCCATATACCTAATCTGTGCTTCTTCATTTGAATTAAAATGGAGCTGCCCCCACCCCAAAATATTATCGTTTTTAACCATAATATGAATGCTTCAGACTTTTCCAGAATTATCTATGGAAATTGCACTCATGATGAATTTTTTTACAGGTTATTTTGGAAAACTTTGTATGAAATATTCTTGATAAATGACATTGAAGGCATATTTAACATTACTGGAAATGGAACTATGGAATGGAAGAAAATAGTGGAAGCAGCAAAAAGGAAAGCGGTAAGTTTGCCGTCGTTTATTTTATATCCCATGCTTAGTTTTCTATGGAAATTAAGGCTTACAGAAGTTCCGCCCGATATACTTGATTTCATTAAATGTAGATGGGTTGCAAGCAATGAAAAAGCCAAAAAGGAGGGCAAATTTATTCCGAGATATACAACCGATGAAACTCTTCATTCATTTTTAGATGCTCGTTAAGAAACGGGTTCAAATCTATCTCTAAGCTTATCCATTACTTTTGGCAGGGTCGTATACTCCATTTCTTCTAATGGAAGACGGTGCGGTTCAAAAGGACCGTGGCGGCGCATGTAATCTGCTATTCTTTCCGCCTCCTGCCTTGTGTAATCGAAAGCAGGGTCATCAAATAAATCTTCGTGTCCTGTAAGCATGCCATTTTTGAGCTGGAAGCCAATTGCTATTGCTCTTGGAGGCCCATCAAAACGAGTGCATTTTGCATTTTTATTTGAAACAGGCATTATGGGACCATTATGACTGCCACGCATCCATCCTGATACAAGGTATGGAAAAGCAAAAGGTTCAAGAACCTCTCCAAGAGCTGGCAAACCAGATTGGGCACGAACTGCTGCAACAGGGTCGTCTTTTCCAACATATTCTCCGGCTATTTGATACAATTTTTCTGTTGAAATCACAGCAACAGGTTCATCTTCAGGAAGGCTACCTTCTTTAGGATAAACTCTTTTTATAACAAATCTTGATTTTGCCCCTATTAATGCAAGCAAATCATACATTTCTTCTGGAGCGTTTAAAAAAACACGCTTATGCTCTTTAATATCCCATACTTCAAATCTAAATCCAGAATGCAATTTTGGGTCTATTATCAAACCAGCGGTATTGAACGGGTCTGCAAAAATTTTGTATATCGGAAGGTTAAATGCTCCTGGCTCTGTTTTATCCATCATAAATGCTATAATAGGTTCTGATTTTCTTTCTGTAAATTCCATTTCTGCTATGCCTGGTCCCAAGCCACGAATGTTCCCAGAAAAAGCATCTTTCAATAAATCCTGCCCAGCTCCATAAAAACCAAGCTCTTTTGCTAAATCGCTTCCTTCTTTGAAAACATTCCAAGCCAATGAATGAACTTCTTCATTATTTTCTCCTTTATCATGGGTCATTATAAGTTCAAGGTCATCACCACAATTTGTGACAAAGAAATCTTTTATCGTTCCATTTTCTTTTCCATCTCGAAGCATTTTATTTGCAACTTCAATCAATTTTTCATTAACTTTTGAATGCCCGGGGCAGCCACCTACATCCGCTTTTATTATACTAAATGTCGTTTTCATACTTTGGTAATAAAAAATGAATTAAAAACTTTAGCATGGTGTAGAGCTTGATGATTTAATCAAACTTTTCCAAAATGAGTAAGATTTAGTTCATCGTAACACCGAAAACGGGTTTGTCGAAAAATTTCATGAAATTTAAATTCCCATCCCCTGTTTCCACTATG
>JAGGSX010000140.1 GCA_021158865.1 Thermoplasmata archaeon | reverse complement strand
TATGCCAAAAATAGTTAGCCTTTTATATAAGAAAGGCTAATCTGCATCTGCCGTAATGCAACAGCTACAAAAGACCGAAGCTGGAACTATTTATCAAAAAAAGAAAGAAAATAAAGAATATTGCAAATATTATCACCAAAAGAATTACAATAGATAATATGACTGCCGCTGCTCCCCTTCCAATTGCCAAACCATGCATCTCTTTTATACCAAATATTAATAGAACAAATGACCATATCCCCGCTAACATGCCAATTAAAGGAATTCATCCAAATAGATATGAAGGTGTATCGCCATATATCATTGCTTTTATTGTTTGAGGATATCTTCCATATCCTCCTATTCTCCTTATCCAAAAATGTAGCCATGCACCAATAATAAAAATTCCTATTATACCAAGTGCTATGGATACTGAGATTAATGTAATAACATGGGAGATGGCGCTTACTTTAAAAGACGCCATTCCAAGCCTTTTGAATACATCAGGTAGCTTATAAAATCCCCAAATATAAACAACTATGCCCGAAAGAATTCTAGATATTGTCAGCCAGAATATAAAATATCCAAATGCAACCCCTAATTCCTCATCTTTAACCCTATGAAATGCATCCAATGGATTTATTATAAATTCCTTTGCATTGTAAAAAAATCCACCGTACATTATCCATACATCATTGGCTCTGTATATAACGACTTTGTTGGTTTAGCTTTACTTATATGGGCTTTTATCTGCGTTTCTATCTGCTCTGCTTCCTTGTATAAAGGTTCTGGGTCTATTTCTATATCTGGGAGCATTTTATTAATAATTTCCAAAGATTTTGCCGCCGCCTTCGCATCTGGATATTCTGAATGCGTCCCCGCCAGCAGGCATGTGACATCAAAATTTCTTCTATTGCCTTCGTATAAAAGGATTCCAGAAAATCCACTGACCATTCCTTCTTCCATTATATTTATTCCATATCTCTCAAGTAATTTTCTTGCATTTTCTGTGCTTCCTACTCCAAGCAATGGCGTTTCCTCGCTTTTTTTCTCTAAGTTAAATCCTTCAATGCATACCACAGAATTGCAATTATTTTCCTTACACCAATCAATAAGGCGATTTGCCATGGGGCGCAGGGTAGTAAAATGAGGGACAAATTCAGATAACAAAATAACAAGGCTTTCATTTTTTCCATTTGGACCACATTTTTTTTCTTCGCCATATAACCTTACAGGAGGTAAAGGAATGCGATGGGATATTGTGCTTATTGGTGGAAAATAATCTGATAAAAAAGCCCCAATCATATCTATGTTAAGGCTATATACTATAAATCTTGTCGCAATTGTCCCTATAAGACCCACGGTTGGGAAACCTGTTATAAGGAGTGCATTTGAAAGATTTATTTTCTTATATTCATATAATTCTATTTCCATAATTAATTATTTTACTTCCATTTATAAATCTTTCATATTTTGATGGGCTCGGTGGGAATCGAACCCACGACCTCCTGCTCGTGAAGCAGACGTCATAACCCCTAGACCACGAGCCCATTTAATCGATAAAATGTTAATTCATTTTTAAATGTTTTACTGCAGTGAGAAATTTTGATTATAATGAAAGGTTTTTAATACCTATAGAGATTAGACAATAGATGGTGCTCATGAAAAGCAAATTGAAATGCCCGAAGTGTGGCTATGAATTTGAGTATGAATGGATACCTCTTGCATCTTTTACGAGCATAAGATGGGGAAAGAAGAGATATATGCGATGCCCAAAGTGCCATAAATGGTCCTGGTTCAATATATGAGATACAAGAATTAATGATGAAAAAATAAAAGAATAACAGAATCTGTTGGTTTTGTAACATTTGTTAGATGAAAAGTAATTTATATAAGGATAAAAAGCGGGCGCGCCGGGATTTTCTTGCAATGCAATTCGAACCCGGGCTCACTGGCTTAGAAGGCCAGTGCCATATCCTGGCTAGGCCACGCGCCCACAAAAGGATAAAGCAAACAATTTTAAAAACATATTCCTAAATAAATCTAATTTAGTAGGGGGAGGCGGGAGACGAGGCAGAGGCAACAAAAAAGCAATTATGCTCATCTCCCTATATTTTATAGGCTTTTGCCTATATCTCACAAAGGTTTATGCTATATAAACATTTCGATGATTGATTTTTCCTCAATGCTTGAGAAATTATTCTGAAAAAAATCGATACCCTTATAAATAGGATTATAATAACAAAGTGAGGGGATGGAAATGAAAAGTTGGATACCTGCTGTAGTTGGATTGGGTATATTGCTGCTCTTTATAGGCGAGATATACGGAGTATATGCAGACACAACAAAAGAAACGCAAACCGCAAAAGCCCTTGATGATGTTGGAATATTTTTGGCTGGCATAGGGCTTGCAGTTGGAGGACTTATTGAAACAGAAGAAGACAAATTTGTGAGATTTGGAATGATACTTTCAGCAGCTCTATTTATGGGGTTGCTATGGGGAACAGTTATATAGAGCAATATATAAGCCAATGATATAAAACTCTCTTCCCTTCATTTTATTTTTTTAAACCTAAACTTTTTTCTATCAATAACTGCAATTTCTGCTTCAATTTTTTTAACTTTTTTTGCATATTTTATTGCTTCAATTCCCATTTTTATTGCATCATTCATGCTCATTCCTTCTTTATAATTCTTTTCAAAATATTCTATTGCCAAATCTCTTCCTTCTCCTTCTGCAGTAGCTTTATATTCCATCATTGCTCCGCTTGGATCAGTAGCAAAAAGGCGAATACCTGTATCATCCACTCCACCAATCAACAATGCAGTCCCAAATGGGCGGACACCACCATATTGTGTATATGTCTGCTTGAAATCACATAATTTTCTTGTCAATGCTTTAACTTGAATTTTCTTTCCATAGGTTATTCTATTTACCTGCGCTTCCACCCTCGCTCTTTCAACTAATGCACGAGCATCTGCAACTAAACCAGATGTAGCACATCCAATATGCTCATCTATTCTGAATATTTTTTCTATAGATGCTGGTTCAATCAATCGAGATGTTATACGCTTATCAACAATCAAAGCAACACCATTTTTGAATTTCAATCCAACTGTTGTTGTGCCACGTTTAACAGCTTCTCTTGCATATTCGACTTGAAACAACCTTCCATCTGGAGAGAATACTGTAATCTCCCAATCATAAGCCATGCGTGGAATCATTGCCAATTAAATGCATCGCCCATATTAATTTTTCTGACAATAAAAAACCATCTTTTTTATATGAGAAATATTTAATTTTGTGGACTTGTTTATTATGGCAAAATATCCCTTTATTCAGGAAGCAAAAGAATGGGTTAAAAATGAGAAGATTAGTATAGAGGAAATTTTAAATGACGCTGTATATGAAAGAGCAAGAATTAGAGCTGTTGAAAGGGTTGAAGAAGCAATGGAGCATGGTATAATAAATAATGCAGGTTGCATCAACCAAACAGATTGCATGATGGAAATATTCTCATATCCAATTGCAAGAATGATAGTTGTTTCTATTGAAAGTGATTTTTTATTGAGAAGATATGCGTTAGCTGAGGCAAAGAAAGCTTATGAAAATTTGAAGAATGAAAACAGGGAGATTATAGAATACATTGCAAAAGAATTTGCCATTGAAATCAAAAATGGAACGATACATTTTTCAGACTATCTCAAATATGCTCCAACCTGGGACATCAGATGGAAATTGGTTAACAGAATCATGAATAAAGGTTATATTCAATTAAGTTATAGAGAAATAACCCGTCTTTTGCAGGAAGCGATAAGGAAAAAAATACAGAATGAACTTTTCTACATGTTTTCTCCTCCCGATGTGAAAAAAATATTTAATGAATTCATAATAAAAATGAAAAATAAACTCGCTCTAAAAGGAGATAAAAAATTTGAGGGAGAAGCAAGTTTTAAAGATTTCCCTCCATGTATAAAAAATTTGATTTCTGCAGTTAAATCAGGAATAAATGTACCCCATGTTGGTCGTTTTACTTTAGTGACATTTTTGAATGCAATTGGCATGCCATTAGAAGAAATTTTAAAAATTTTTTCTAACTCGCCAGATTTTAATGAAGAAAAAACAAGATATCAGATAGAACATATTACTGGCAGAATATCTGGAACGATATATTCTGTTCCAAAATGCTCAACAATAAGGACGTGGGGTCTTTGTGAGCCTGATGAATTGTGTAAAAAAGTTAATCATCCATTGTTTTATTATAGAATAAAGAGGAGAAAAAAATGAATTTCCTTAAGAAGAAATTTTATGAATACTACTTGCATCCCGATATTATTTTTCCACCTCGCTTTGATAGACGCGAATTTGCTTTCTTTTTTTTCGGAGAAGACATGATGAGACGCCACATTTCTTTTAAAGATAAAGAGAAATTTATTTATTATCTAAAAGCAAACGTTCCAAAGCATGTTTATTATTCCTCTGCCTATTATCGCCAGCCTGATGCTGAAACAATGGCAAAAAAGCAGTGGATGGGCGCTGACTTGATTTTTGATATGGACGCCGACCATCTGCCAAATGCAAATAAAATGACTTATGAAGAAATGCTTTTAAAAGTTAAGGATGAAATGATAAAATTGCTGGACTTTTTAATAGAAGATTTTGGCTTTAAGAAAAAAGACATGGCTTTATATTTTTCTGGCGGTCGCGGTTATCATTGTCATGTTTTTGATAAGCATGTTATAGAGCTTGGAAGCCAAGAAAGAAGAGAAATAGTCGATTATATAACAGCCCGCGGTCTCGATTTTAGCCACATAATCATAGAGAAAAATATATATGCAAATTATTATACAACCTCCACTCTCGAAATAATGCCCTCCCAGCCAGGATGGCGAGGGCGGATGGCTCGAGGCATAATATCATTTTTGCGTGAAATAAAAAAAATGGATAGAGAGGAGGCAATAAAAAAGTTGATGAAAATGGAAGGCATAGGTAAGAAAATTGCAGTAAGCATATATGATGGGCTTGATGAGGAAAAAATGAGGAGGATAGAAGAAGGGAAGATTGATCAGATGCCTTCCATCAGGAGGCTTTTGAAGCCATTGATAAATGAACTTGCTGTTGTCTTGCATAGTTCTACAGATGAACCTGTAACAGCAGATGTTAAAAGGCTTATAAGATTGCCTGGCAGCTTGCATGGAAAAACAGGATTGAAGGTAACAAAAATAAAACTCGATAGGTTAGATGATTTTGATCCATTGAGGGATGCAATTGTTTTTGGAAGCGATTTAACAAAAATTGATATAATGAAGCCATTTAAAATAAAAATGATGGAAAGAGAATTTGATTTAAAAAAGGGTAAAACAAAAGTTCCTGAATATCTCGCTGTATTTGCAATAGCGAGAGGATTTGGGAAAATTTTCTAAATTTTTATTTATCTTGATTATATCATTCCCTTCTTTTTTACATATACGACTCCAATTGCTACCAGAGCAACCAATGTTGCTATTACATAAATTGTATAATTTCCATGCCTGACTTCATGCGGGTATGAATTTGCTCCAATTAATGCATGTCCCCCTATTATGTCATTTTCTTCAATTGCATCAGGTTTTTCCCATCCATATTTTGGTGTATATACATGTAAGTCAGGGTCTCCAAAATAGCATATATTTTCCTTTATATCCCACCACCACTGTTTTGTTAAATAGCCTATACCAGTATGCGTTATTCCATCCACAAAAGATTCTCCAGCACTTTTTCCTAAAGCAATATCTCTTGAAAATATTTCACTCGCAAAAGCAGAATACCATGAGGTTTCCCATGGATCTATTGTCTGAAAAACACTTCCATGCCTTATTAGAGTTAAATGGAAATATGTATTGGCAATAAAACAAGAGCCAGCATTAAATCCTGCTGAATGTATGTTTTTCAATGCTTTATCCATCTGTAATCCAGTATAATCTTTTGCCCTGAGCCTTCCAAATAAAACAGTTATCACAACACCATCATATCCACATCTTTTTCCTAAAGGTGTATCTTTAATTATTGGTATGTCACTCAATTTTGCTGGAACAATATCAAGACCAAATAACTTACTTTGAGATAAAACATCCGGCTCTTCGGTAGAGCCATCTAAATAGCCGGGTAAATAAATTTCATATCCACGCCATGGATTTGGCTCAACAGTTGGCAATGTCACATTAACTCCAAAAAATCCTGGAATACCATAAGGATCCCAGAACATTATTAGCCCAGAATCTTTATGCCATCCATGACTTGTTTCCATCCATATTATTACGCCTCGATTCAAATCTTCCATTGTTGCCGAAAAATTTGTAGAAAATGCAACATCATATCCTGCTTTCCTTAGATAAAATGGATTTACCTCGCTTTCTGACATATCTGGCCAATACGAACCATATTTTCCATGGGATGCAAGAACATCATTATCAATTGGATTCGTAGATGGATCAAAATATGGTGTTATTCCATCAGTGCATGTATATTTAAATTCCCAATATTTGCTTGCTCTTTCATTAAAACGATGACTGTATGTAATCCATGAATTTAGCACAGGATAATGAAATTCTTCTTCTTTGCTTGGCTTTACTATTTTTAGTAATCCATTCGGCAATCTTTTACTTTCGCTTCCATTTATCAGCATTATACCATTTTCATCTAAAGCAGGATTTGCAAATATTATCGCTGGGTAAAATACGCTTCTTGCAATCCAATAACTTGTATCAACAGGAGTTCCAAGTATGCGCCCAGGATATGCCATGCCTACAAATGCTCTATCCCAAGGTATACCAATATCAAATTGCCCTGCTACGGTTATCAAAGTTTCTTTACTGCCAGGCTCATCCAATCCAATTTTATCTAAAAATCTATACACTGAACTGCCAGTTAAATACATATCAGCGACAGAAGGAACGATGTCACGAATAGCATGTTTTTTCCACCATTCATTATGCCATACAACAGCAGTGGAAAGTTGCTCATGCATATCAACAGCTATAAGGGGGCAGCCGTGATGCGCCGCCAGATACGCAGCTGGGCCTACATACAATGCGCCGTCTTTTTCCCCTGCTGGCTTCAATTCTCCGACAAACCAGTAAGTCCATGGGTCAAGAGTTGTAAAAACTATGCTATCCTGCTCTGTTCTATTCCTTATTGTGTGATATATATCCACAAGGTTTGTATATTCTTTTTTTATTCTGCAAATGCCGCTCAATGAATCTATTGAACTTGCATTGCCATTTAAATCAACAACACATACATTTTTTATTCCAAGCTTTCTGACAACATTTTTTATTCCATCGTATAATTTATCTGGAGGAGTATAAAGGAGAGGGGCATTATTCAAAGAGGCTATTATCGCTCCTTCTGCAGCATTCATTATATAATTTGCTTCCTGCCTTTTCAATTTACTCTCCCAAGAATATTTTAGAGTGTAATCTATTGTCCCATTGGATGGCGTGAGCTGGATTATTTCAACCTTATATTTCCCCTGACCAAGTTGATCAAGATGCAATGTTTGTTTGCTTACATTGTTAGATGTCGCAAATCCTATTGCAGCACCATTTTCATCAACTATAATAAGCCCCAATTTTGCATTTCCCTGCCATGTTAATTCAAAATTTATATTCCTTGCCATAAATGGAGGGGTTTCTTTTAATTCAATTTCCTTTCCAGGATACATATCAACATCTATGTAATATATCACCTTTCCTGTTACTCTATCAGCCATGCGTTGCAACATTGTTCCATATTTTTCAGAAAACAATCCTCTCTTCCCCAATCCTTTTGTTGGTATATCTGTTATTGCTGTCTTCCAATTTCCAGGACTGTAAACATAGGTTTCAACATGCTCTTTTGGCCCCCACATCACATTCCACGTTTGGGAAGCTGCAACTTCCATCAAGCTACCATTGTAATTGCAATATAATTGTAAATCTGGGTCTGCAGATGGAAGTGTAATTCCTCCCTGAAGCATTCCCATTGTTGCCATCTTCATCAAATTTGGAAGCCAGCTAATGGAAGGCCACCATAAATCAGCTGTAATAAATTTATAATCATTTCCAACATAAAAATTGTCATATTGAGGAGCCAAGCTATCCTGTTTCACTCCGTGAAGAGTTATGTGTTTTATTTCTTTTGATTCTAATGTTCCTTTTATAGTATATTTCTCCCTATCGTAAGAGCCATAATTCACATTTCCTACGATAGCAACAACAGCATTATTGCTGTAGCTCCAATCATGCAATGCTATTTTAGAAGCAATATCATATATATTGCTGCTCTTAATATATG
>JAGGSX010000019.1 GCA_021158865.1 Thermoplasmata archaeon | reverse complement strand
GGAATAGCCTTGGATGGTTTAAAGAAGAGCAAACAAATGCAAGCGATATATACAACAGCATAGCAGGATGCAATCTCATATTGAAATGGAATAACAGCAAAAATGATTTTGATGTTTATGTTCCTGGGGCTCCTGACTTTGCTATTGAACAAGGCAATGGATTCTTTGTTTCAGTGAGTCAGCAGAGCCAGTGGAACGGTGGAATATAATAGGTAAAACATAAATCAAAGCTATCAATAAAAAGTGAAAGACATATAAAGGATTGGATATTTATTGAAAGATGCCAGAAAATATATTTCTAAATCCGAATGAACCAAATCCTGCATTCATGGTATATAAAGAAGATGCCAGGAAAATACTCTTAAAGATAATAGGAAGCAAAAGTGATTGCTTCTGGCTTCTTGGAAAAACGGGTATGGGAAAAACAACATTTTTGCTATGGATGAATAAATTTGCTCCAATTTATAAAATAAAGCCAATATTTTTTCATGGAGGGGATGATTTAAAATTTGAAGATTTTAAAGAAAAGATTGAAAAAAACATAAGACCATCATTTTTTTCACGGGTTTTTTTTAGAAAGAAGTATACAGAAATTCCTGTGGCAATTTTGATTGATGAAGTTGAATATGTAAAAGATGATAATATATGGAAATATATCATAAGCAAACTGGATGAGAGCGAATTACATCTTTCGATTGTGATGGCATCTGTTGAAGTTGTTGAAGATTTAAAAAAATATTTTAAAGGGCGAGACATAGAAAAAATACAGCTCGAGAAGCCACCAATGGATATCATGCTTGAAATGATAAGAAAGAGGATAGAGGCGGGCGGCGGCGAGGACTTCCAGCCATTTGGGAAGCAGCTTGTTAAAGATATTATAGAATCTTCAGATACAATAAGAGATATTCTGATAAGGTTGCAGGAGGTTGCAAAATGAAAAAAATAATTGTTGCTGATGATGAGCCCGCTATCGTCGATATTGTGAAAAAAATGCTGAAAGATGAATATGAAGTCATAGGAGCTTATGATGGGGAAGAATGCCTGAAGAAAGCAAGAAAGGAAAAGCCTGATTTGATTTTGTTGGATGTCCTTATGCCAAAATTGGATGGATGGGAAACGCTGAAAAAATTGAAAGAAGATGAGGAATTGAAAGATATACCTGTGTCAATGCTTACCGCTCTTCCATTAACTCCAGAAGATACAAGAGAAAAGCCATTGGATAAGATTGAAAATTACATAGTGAAGCCGTTCACAAAAGAAATTTTATTGAGGAAAATAAAAGATATTTTTGAAAGAGAGGGAGAAGCAAAGAAAACTTATGAAGAGCTGAAGAAAAAAGTCGGGGAGGATATGGCAAATGAATACCTTAAACTTACAAAAGCAATAAACAGGCACCGCCGCCTGGTTGGCGTAATAGTTGATTCTGCTACTGAAGAATTAAGCATGTCTGTAAGAAATGTTATATTGAGCCAGAAAAGACTTATAGAATCATTGAAAAAAAGACTTAATGAAATAGAAAAATTACTGGAGGAAGGAAACAAGGAAAAATAGGACATCTCCAAATATGAATGAAACTGCATATCCAGTAGCTATAAATAAAAGGAATGGTATTTTTGGCGTGACCCATATTTCTTTATTTCCATATTTTTTTAAATCTTCTTCTTTCTGAGGCATTATGCTTTTTTTACCATCTCTTTCCATTGACCAAACAAATTTTTTTTCTGCTTCTCTTGCATTCATTTTATAGCCAAAAAAGCAATATGGAAATTCTGCATTTTTTTTATAAAGATTGTATATAAAGAAAAATATTGGAAGTGGCAATATAAGCAAAAGAGAATTTATCAAAATTGTTATTGGAAATATAAATATAGGAGAATGAAAGATTGAAAAAGAAGGAGGCAATGGATTTAAAAAAGATAACGACATCAATGCTTTTGAATCTGCTCCTCCCATTCCAAATAGATATAATAGAAATGCAATCGTTACAGAAATAGAGATTGAAATTAAAATCAGCATCCATTTTCTTAAATCAAAGAAAATGAAAAATATGCCTGTCAATGCGATTGCAATCCATATCCAGTTATCTGCTTCTCTATATTTCAAATCTTGGTATGATGAATATGAAAGCAAAAGCATTCCTATAATAAATTTAGCAACATCTATCTCTTCCATCTTTTGAATAATGCCAAAACAACAAGCAATGAGATGAATACTGCTACAAACGTAAATGAAGGCGTTTTTTCGGATAAATTTATATCTATAATTGCTTTTTCGCTCCTTACTTCATTCCCTCCTTCATTCCCTACGGCTCTTAGCCAAATCTCTCCACTTTCATTGGCTTTTATGCCTATCTGAATTTGCTTCTTTTCATTTGGAAGGATTGTTATATTTTTTTCTTTGACATCGACTTTTATTCCATCCAAATTTCCAGCAATTATATTTATTCCAGTTATATTGCTTTCCATTCCATTCTTTATGGTTATTTCCACAATTTTTTCTTCACCTTTTTTAACATCTATTTTGTCTGGAGCTGAAATAATAAAATTGCTTGCGACATTACTTGCAATAACATTTACAACCCTGCTATATGTATTTGTCATGCTCCCATTATCTTCCACCTGCAAAACAACGGTATATTCCCCTTCATTATCCCAAGAATGAGTTATTACAGGCTGTGTGGTTTCTTTATCATATTTTCCATCTCCGTCCCAGTCCCATTTATATAAAACAATTGTGCCATCTTCATCATAACTTGAACTTGCATTGAATGTAACTTCTTCACCAATTTCAGGCTCAGCAGGCTCAAAACCAAAGGCGGCGACAGGCGGGCTGTTGTTGGTGGCATTATTTATGGTTATAACCTTTGAAACTGTTTTGCTTGCTCCATCATTATCTACGACGGTCAGCTTTATGGTATAGCTACCATTTTTACTATAGGAATGCTTCACAATATTTCCATCACCAACGCTTCCATCTCCAAAGTCCCATGTCCATGCAGTTATACTTCCATCTAAATCTGAACTGCTACTTCCATCAAATGTTATTTCTTGATTAACTACTGGATTTAAGGGATTGTAATTAAAGGATGCTGTTGGAATCGAATTTATTATTTTGATTTGGCTGCTTTTGCTATCACTTCCTCCCGGTCCAGATACAGTCAGTTTTACAGTATATTTTCCAAGTTGTTTATATTGATGGGTGGGATTCTGTTGATTACTTGTTGAGCCATCTCCAAAGTCCCATGTCCAGTGGGTTGCTCCTGTTGATAAATCTGTGAAATGAATTATGTCAGCTCTTGTTGGATTTGCTGGAGCGTAGCCAAAATCTGCTTTAACTGCCGATACTTCTCCACCTGTTCCTTCCCATATCTTATTTCCATTTTCATCAAATTTTGCAACACAATAATGTTCTTCATCTCCAACGGCTTTATAACCGGCTGCAATTATGTAATTTCCATATATTGCTATTTTTTTTATCTCCCCATCTATTCCCAAATTTTTGTCTAATAATTCTTGTCCATTTGGACTATATTTTACTATATGCCATTTTTCTACGCCACCTGAAGTTTTATGATTTCCTATGATAATGTTTTCATTACTATCCAATGCAATGCCCAAGGTATAATCAGTTTTCGCATTTCCATCTGTTTTATTCCATATTTCATTTCCATTGGTGTCCAGCATTAAAGTCCAGAAATTTGTTCCTTTATTTCCAGCAACAGCTACATTACCATTTGATAAAATTGCAACATCGCTTGCCGTTGCATCATTTCCATAAAACTTTGGCCATCCTGACTGGCGATTCAAATTTTTATCATATTTTATTACAACATACTGACTTGCATTATCTTCCCCAGTTGAACCAACTACAAAAACATTGCTACCTCTAACATCAATTCCAAATGCAGCATCAAGTTTTTCTTTATCATATTCATCTTCTGCAATCTTGCTACTCGTCACTCCATTAACTTTTATTGTCCAGAAATTTACATTTGTAAGAGTTTGAGAGCTTAGGTCAAATGTGAATGTCATACCAGTTGCATAAATGTTTCCATCGCTATCAATGCCCATATCTGACATAAAATCTGCAAAGTGGTCATCATAAGTTTTTTCCCATAATTTATTTCCATTTTTGTCATATTTTATTATTATATAATCTGTTTCTGGAAATCCATTTTGTAAGAAATAATTTTTTCCTACTATGCCGCCAACGTAAATATTATCATTGCTGTCAACAACAACAGCTTTACCAACATTAAGTTTTACACCTGGCTCATAAAAATCTCGAGACCATTTTAAATGACCATTGCTTCCATCATATTTCTGCGTTCTTATTAAATAATTATTTCCAGATTTGTATTGTCCTGTAACAATAACATCTCCATGACTATCGACAGCAACGCCATATATTTCATTATATGTTTCCTGAATTTGCCCTCTCCCTATATTAATCATAGGTATCAAGGAAAGCATTATAATTATTGCCAACACCTTTTTCATATTTACACCTGCTGAATAATTTAAAAATTGTTTATAAAATATTCGGTTCAATCATGAAAATTATTCTCTCTTCAGTTATTATCATATCCATTCTAACATCATGCTTTTCTTCAGGTATTTTTTTTACTATCTGTAATTCATACCCAAGCCCTATTCTCATAGCATTCATTCTGGCAAGCAATCTATCAAAATATCCTCTTCCATATCCTATTCTATATCCTCGCTCATCGAAGGCGACGGCAGGC
Organism: Thermoplasmata archaeon; assembly: GCA_021158865.1. GTDB lineage: Archaea > Thermoplasmatota > E2 > UBA202 > JdFR-43 > JAGGXW01. Next base: position 3,582 of record JAGGSX010000019.1, on the reverse strand, counting down.
ACAATGGCTAAAGAGATGGCATCTATATCTGCATTTCTTATGGCTTTTGGCTCCAATATTCCATATCTGCCTTTTTCCAATTCTTTCCAATCTTTTATATACGATAGAGCAAGTTCATTTCCTTTTATAACGGGAACGGCAATATCTTTTTTGTTTATATAAGCTCTTATCAATCCATGAGTAAAAACTTCGCTTCCAAAAGATACATAGCAAAGAATTTTTTTAGCTTCCTTAAATTCCTTTATTGAAGTAAGTTTTGAAATAATTTTGTTGCTCTTCTCCAATATTTCATTGCCTGTTAGCTTATTTCTTTTTTGGAGTATTTTTTTTCTAATTTCCTCTTTTTTCATTTATTTATAAATTGAGTATATCTTCTATCAATGCAAGTAATCCTTCAACATCATGAACTTCCATATCTCCCATATGGGCAATCCTGAACGTTTTTTCCTTCAATTTTCCATAGCCATTTGATATTTTTAGATAATATTTTGCAAGTTCTTCATTCAATCCTGCTATGGATATGCCTCTCGTATTTTTTATGCATGTAACAGTCTTTGATTCATATCCTTTCTCTGGGAAAATATCAAAGTATTTTCTTGCCCAATTTTGCACAATTTTTGCCATTTTTTCATGTCTCGCAAATCTTTTCTCAAGACCTTCTTCCTTTAATATATAATCAAGCTGGGCATTCAACGCAAAAATATGTGGAATTGGAGGCGTAACCATAGTCTGATTTTTGAGGTGATATTTATATAACCTTGGGATATTGAAATAGAATCCTCTCCTGACTTCATTTGCTCTTTCGAGAAGTCTTTCACTTATTGAAGCAACAGCTATTCCAGATGGAAGAGCCATGCATTTTTGCACGCCTGCAAGGCACATATCTATACCCAATTTATCCACTTCTATTTTTACCCCACCCAAAGCTGAAACAGCATCTACAAAAAGAAGAACATCATCATATTCTCTTATAACTTCTGCTATTTCTTTCAGTGGATTCATCATTCCTGTAGAAGTTTCATTGAAAACAAGAGTAACAGCATCATGTTCTCCCTTATCAAGCATTTCCTTAACCATTTCTGGTTTTATTGCTTTCCCCCATTCTACATTAAGAGCATCAGAATCTATCCCGTTCATCTGTGTTATCTCATACCACCTATTGGAGAAAGCACCATTTACAAGATTCAAGCATTTTTTCCTGACGCCGTTTATGACCGCCGCCTCCATGGCGCCTGTGGCGGATGAGGGAAATATAAAAACAGGATTTTTTGTATAGAAAAGTTGTTGAAGTTTTGGCTGTATTTCTGCATATAGCTCTGAAAATTCTTTAGAACGATGATAGATTTGAGGGGTTGATAAAGTTTGTAAAATTTCTTCCCTCACTTCAGTTGGTCCTGGAGTAAATAATTTTTGATGTCTCATGCTGGGATATGAAATTTGCCTACTTAAATATTATCATTGGCTGTTGTTGAAAATTGCAATCAATTAAATTATAGTATTTATTAAATCTTTGACTACTAAGTATATATATTAGATATTCTATGAATACTTTTTTAGTAAATATGATTTTATCATATCTCTTCTTTTATGCTCAGATATTACTTTAAAACCTTCTGGTATGCTTCTTTTTCCATATATAAAGTCAAGAAAATCATATTGTTTTCTATAAATTATTCTTGCATCCTCTTTTGCATCATTTTTTATTCTTTCAAAAATCTTGTTATGGGGTTCAACTCCAAATGAAATTATTATTACATCAAAATCTTTTATTGGATATTTCAATGCATCTCCATATTCCACTTTTATATTTAGATTATATTTTTTTACTATTTCCCTTGCCATTTCAACAGCCTGTATATCTCTATCTATACCAATATAGATGGCAGGAATATTTTTTGCGAGTATTACAAGAGTATTAGGAATTGGACCGCATCCAATATGAATGACTCTATCGCTTGGCTTAATATTTACCATCTGGAATTCTTCCATGGTCATCTTTTCATATAAATTGATGTAGGCATGATGAAAGTTATGCAAAAATTTTTCAAACAAGATGAATAGTTTATCATGCAAATTCTTGCCATGCATATTGATATATGCCATGACGTAAATAAATTATATTGTTAACAAATTTGCGGCATCATCAGAAAAATGGAATAATGGCATATCCATTATTTTGTATATGTAGTTTATATATTTGCTATACTAAAATGCCCATTTTGCTATTCATGCAAATTTAGCAATGCTTATATGTTGCAAAAATATAGTGTCTTACGGACTACCGTTAGCCACTTTGGAGGGGGAAAATGAGGGTCGCAATATATGCTCGTGTGAGCACGGAGGATCAGGCAAAGGAAGGATTTAGTCTTGCTGCTCAAATTGAAAAATTACGTAGCTATTGTAAGGCGAGAGGATGGAAAATAGCTGGAGAGTATATCGATGATGGCTATAGCGGTAGAAATGTAAATAGACCAGCTTACAAAAAAATGATGGAAGACATGGATAAATGGGATATTCTGCTTGTAATGAAAATGGACAGGATACACAGAAATAGCAAAAATTTCATGCTGATGATGGAAGAGTTGAGAAAAAAAAATAAAGAATTTGTTTCAATGACAGAAAGCTTGGACACAAGCACGGCAATGGGTCGATTTGTCATGGACATTATACAACGCATAGCACAGCTTGAAAGCGAACAGATTGGAGAACGCGTTTATGTTGGCATGCGCCAGAAGGCAAAGCAGGGAAAAGGATTGCTGGGCTCGCCGTCGCCGTATGGCTATAAGTATGATAATGGAAATTTTGTTCTGGATGGGAATGCAAAAATTGTAAAAAAAATATATGATATGTATTTAGATGGGTATAGCCTCAAAAAAATTTCAGATTGGCTCAATGAAAATAAAATAAAAACAAAAAAAGGAGGGAAATGGAATAAAAAAACGGTGGCAAGAATTTTGTCCAACCCCATATACTGCGGCTACATTGAGTGGGAGGAAATTTTATTTAAAGGAAGCCATGCCGCCATTGTTGGCATTGATGAATTCAATGAAGTCCAGAAATTGAAGCATAAAAAAGCAAAAAAGAAAGGAAAAATTTTTGTCATTGAAGGCGGAGAGAAGAAATTTTTAAAGTGATAAAATGTGTTGGAAAAGAAAATGGACAGCATTGCTTATTCTGTCAATAATATGGTTAATAGTGTATGGCATTCATTACATTCCCGAAATTTTGCATAAAAATTACTCCTCCCAGTTCCATTTATTTTTTCTGATCTTCGGGCTTATACTTGGTATTCTGGGCATAGTGTATTGTTATTATAAGCTAAGACAAGTTGAAGAATGAAATCAATTTGATTTATCCTCCAGTTAAAACTACCGTTTTCATGAAAATAAAGATGGCGAGGATAGAGAAAAATAAGAATAGAATAGGGATATTTTGACCAAGAAGCAATAAAGCAAAAATGAAAAGAAGGATAGGAATCATTGAATTGATTGCTTTTCCAATTCTTCTTTTTCCGAATCTTTTCATCATATAATATAGCTCAACCAAAAACCATCCTGTATATGACATCATAAATATATAAGC
>JAGGSX010000117.1 GCA_021158865.1 Thermoplasmata archaeon | reverse complement strand
TTTATACTCTTGTTTATAACAACATTTTCATAATATGTTCCATTGTAAACAAAAACTGTGTCTCCATTGTTGGCAGCATTTATTGCATCTTGAATTTTTGTATAATTGTTTGGTCCACTTCCTCCTACATATAAAATATTTCCTCTCCCCAATGGCTCTGCCTCTGCTATCCTTACATTCAATCCATTTTTTATTTCGGTTATAACAAATCCAGCAACTACCATACCTAAAATCAATAGAAGCGTAACTAATCTTTCTTTTTTCATTCTATGCCTCCAAAAATGTAATACAATTGTTGACTTAAATTTTTTTATTTTTATTTTTTCTTTAGCATTATGAATACAATGCCCAAAATCGCAAATAAAATTGCAGGAGGAAGAATCCATATTGTTTCTGTTTTTTCCTTCACTTTTTGCTCATATACTCCAATTTCCTTTGTTTTTTTATCATAATAGTGGTCATAAACTCCGTCTCCATTTGAATCAAATAATATATCCAACGAACCATCTCCATTTGCATCTTTTAAATCAACATCTCTTGTAGCTTTATCATCTTTATCCCAGTAAACATATTTTTTGCTTTCTTCAATCCACAAAAGATAACCAAATTCATTTCCAATGCTGACATTTATTGTTTCATTCGCATTTTTTGGATTTGAGCCAATGCTCAATTCAACATCATCTGGAACATCATCCATATCATAATCAACTGGGATTTCAAAAGATTGATTTTTGGATACATTTTCATTTCTATTTGCAGATGAATCTATTGCATAAATATAAAATTCATAATCACCAGTTTCATCATATTTGGTATTATAATAAAATATCTTGCTCCCATTAACTTTTGTCATTTCATGTTTTTCTTCCTTGCCATTATGTATGATGCATGCATAAGCTTCATAAATCCCGCTTTCATCATCTATGTATGCAGATATATTGACTTGCCCATGTATCACCTGTTTTTCTGGGGAAACTGTAACACCTTTTATTGAAGGCGGCGCCGTCTCTATGCCTCCATATATTATTCTCATCTTGTTTTCATTGCTTTTTGCTGAATGCTGATACAATGACGTATCCCATGCTTCTATGTAAAAAATATAATTGCCAATTTCATTCATTGCAACATTTGAATAATATATGTTTGATTCTCCAAGCCTGTTCATAACAAATTCTTTTTCCATGCCATTTTTAATATAAACCATTGCTTTATCTATTGTTGTCTCATTATCATATATTTCTGCAGATATGTTTATTTTTTCTCCTAAATCCTGCACGGAAGGATTTGCCCTTATGCTTTTTATAAATGGTGGACTTGCATCAATATCTCCTCCCACTTTTATATCTTTTATAACAACATTATTTGCATTGTTTATTTCATCATTGCATTCAACTTCAATTTTTATATTATAAGTTCCATTGCTTGCATTCCATTTTAAGTAAAATTTTTCCCAAGATTGCTCTCCAATAATTTTGCTTTCATTATATATAATCAGATATTTTCTTTCACCAGCTTTTTTTTCATAAACATTCAATTTTGCATCTCCTGATTTATATCCAATATTATGAACAATTATAGAAATATTTAAGTTTTCTCCTGCCGAAGGATGGGATGGCGTAAACAATACATCATCCATTTTTATCTCCATATCAGGGCGTGGTTCAACTTCAACATTGGCAATACGCCAGTTATTTGTTTTGTCCCATTCTGGTATAACATTCTCTTCATTTATCCTTGCCATTATATGCCATGCTCCATTGTATGATGCATTCCCATATAAAGCAGTCCATTCAAATTCAATGCTTTTTTCCTCTCCAGTATTCAATCCAGCTATGGATTTCCTCATTTTTATTGGATTTGAAATATCCTGATATATACTTATTGAAACATTTATCGGAATGGTTGAATTAACGCTTCTTGGTCCATTATTTTTCACATGAACAATAAACTTGCCAGTCTGCCCTTCTTTGAGATTTGATGGGCAATCAATTTTAAAAACATCGAGGTCGGCGGCGGCATCTACTTTTATGATGGCACTTTTATCAATTCTATAATCCGAGCCGTCTGCCATTGTTATATCAACCCTCCAATTTCCAGCATCGCATCCCTTGGTGAAATTGTAAAAACCATGTATTTCCCACGTTGTTCTATCTGTAGCATTTTTTGGTAAGAAAGAATAGCCCATATCGTCAATATATATGGTATTTTCTGCTCCATCAGAACCTGCAATGAGTCTCATTTCAATAGCAGATAGCTTTCCCCCATGATGACGCCATGATGAAATTATGCTCTCTGGTATGGCATATTCATGCCATGCATTATCGTTTATTAAATCAGCCATATAAATTGTTAAGAAGCATGGAGATGAACCGACTGTAAGAAGTGTATAATTAAGATAACTTGAAGATGTTGCCTTCTCTATCTTATACCAGAAATAAAGCTGTGGAATGTATTGAATCGGTAGCCCATAAGTTATATTCTGTCTAAAGCCAACCTCCTCTCCCTTTTTCACATTTTCATTTTCAAATTTAAACTTTCCTTCATAATTGCTTAGTCTCAATTCAATTGCCTTTTCTCCATAATGAGCAATGTTTTGAATTTCTGCCATTGAAGTTTTTTCATCAGGTATAAAGAATTGTGTGTATCCTTCTTCAAAACTCGGGTCAGGTAGAGGCATCGATGCTTTCATCAATTTTGATTCTGGAGAGTATAATTTTGCAACGACTTCTTTTGGAGCTGCAGATGTTTTCACTTTAATGTAATCTAAATTATTCTCTCCTTCCACACCAGCGACATATTTATTTTTCAGTCCATAAACGTTTCCCCACCATCCATGCGTGGCATTTTTGTATAAGCTAACGGTTGCATTTTCAGTTTCTATCCAGACCGAATCGATAGACGCATTTATTTCATGGGAATCTGTATATACATTTGACTGGGTTGTTTCAACTGAAAAAGAAATCAATGACGACGTTTTTCCCTTTAAATAAGAAGTTATATCCTTGCTTATTTCCATCCAGCCCGATGTGGCTCCTCCACTTTCAACTATATTTCCTTCTACTGCAATTTTCCAGTCAAAAATATCTATATCTGAATGAACATAAACTTTTGCATGCAGTATATATTTTGATTGCCCTTCATCAGGAATTTTAAATTGCTGTGATATTCTGGCAATGCAGTTATTGAGCCAAATCCTCCCAAAGCCATAAATTCCTTTTGCATGAATGCTGTAGCATTTATCTCCTTCTATTGGGTCTCTGGCATAACCAATATCCCATTTCAATGCTCCTGATGTGTAATTTTTCCATTGAGATGAATGCACATCTTCGAATTCACAATTTTTTATACCAGAATATATCTTCCCATATTCTCCATTTTTATGTCCATTTTCGAGCGTATCCCAATAAACGTAATAATATCTTCTCTCGTGAGGTTGCAGGTCACCTGTCATAACCCATTTTACTGTAACATTTGCATTTTTAGCAGCATCATAATCATCTGAAAATATTATTTCCCTTCCCACATTTCTATATGGAGTCCATATATTATTCTCAAGCTTATATTCAATAACCCTGACAGAATCTGGATAAAATATTCTATTTGAAAAGCTACCACTCTGTAAATGGGCGATTTTTTCCATAAGGGATGAAAAATTTATATTGCAATAGATTATCTTATTTTCATAAATATAGCCTTCTCTTTCGCCAAACATTGATACTGTAACAGCCACTCTGTAATGCCAATCAGGGCTCCACCAGCTGGCATTTTCGCTCGGCGGCGGAAAAGTCGGATATTGTGGCTTGAGAACATCCACTTCAATGGTTATTATGTTATTATCTTCATTTTCCTCATTCACCATGTTGTCATAGTCTGCAAAAATGAGAATAACATGATGCCCTTCTTTTGCAATCCAGTAAAGGCTTTCTTCCTTACTTTCACCAGCATCAAGAGAAACATTTTTTTTGTCAACAGCCTGGCTACTATTATCAACAAATAATCCAACATTGCATTTGGCTTCCAAACTTCCAGAATTTCCTACTGTGAAATTTATTCTAACTTCATCGCCTTCATAAATTGTTTCTGGATAAACTTCTGCATTTTTTACATATATGTCTGGCTTGGATTGTGCGTATGAGAAGCTTGGGATAACCATAAGGAAGAGTATCAAAACCGATATTTCCCCTTTCAATTTCACACCCCTTTAATAAAAAATTGGTTATATAATTTATGGTTAATAACTCACCCCATTTCAAGCCATTTAATTATGCTATAATATCTTTGAACAATTGTTATTATGCCTGCAAAAATAAAATAAAGCATTACCCATTCAATGAAATAAAAAGAATATATTTTCAGTACAAAATATTGAATTATTATAGAAATAAATAAAATTATAAGCCTGTCAGCCCTCCCCAGCAAGCCGCCATAAACTCTTTTATAGCCTATTGCCTGAGCTTGCGTCCCCATATAGCTTGTAAGCAATACTGCAATAACTGCTGCAATGCCAATAAACTTATTGCACCATTGAGATATTGCTATACCACCAATAATAAATGCATCTGAAAATCTGTCTATTGCATGGTCTATGAAATCCCCTTTTTTGCTTTCTTTTTTTCTAATCCTCGCTATTTTTCCATCTATTGCATCCAAGAAGCCGTTTATTAAAACTGAAAATGAGGAAAAAAATAAAAAATAATGGTAACGGAATGAGAAGTATATGAAAATAGCTGAAATTATTGCAAATATTAATGATAGATAAGAAATATAATTTGCTTCCATGTTTATTTTCTTTGCAATTGGCTCAAGAAAAAAATCTACTTTTCTCCTATATCTGTCCAGCATTTTCAACCAACCACTTGCTCCAATCAACATTCCCATAACTTGAAGGAGGCATATCATTAATCAATTTTTCAATTTTTTTTGCAATCGTTTTTGCGTCTTTATCTGTTGTATCAATCTCCCATATTTTATCATGTTTTTTTATCGCTTTCTCCAGAATTATATCCAGTGCTTCTGCTTCAACATTCTCCATTATCTTTTTTTCTTCCCAATTTTTCTTCATCAGCCTTTTCTTCAATTCTTCTGGATTACATCTTAAAATTATAACAGCATCAACACTAAGCAAATGGCTAATATGTCCTTCTATAAATAAAATGCCATTTTCATCTATGCTTTTTATATATTCATCCATCTTTTCTTCATCAACTATTTTACTTTTTCTTGCATAATCATAGCCAATCTCAAAATTCTTGCATATCTCTGCAGTTTCAATAACATTATATCCATCTTTTTTCAATTCTTTTGCAACACTTGTTTTTCCAGTTCCAGGAGTTCCAGTTATTGCAATTTTCATTGATGCACCTGCAATAATTCTATATATTTATAGGCATCTTCGCCTTCATAAAAACAGTAATGAATCTTTCTATAATTTTTCTTAAATTCAATAACATCTTTTCTAACTTTTATTGGCTCTTCACCATCTATCAAAATGCGTTTGAAAAATTTTGCAATTTCCTGCATTTCATCTTCTTTCATTCCAATCCTTGTAAGTTCTTGAACACCAAGCCTTATTCCAGATGGATGCAGTGGATGTTCATCCCCTGGAACCATGTTCATGTTTGCGATTATTCCCGCATCTTCCAATTTTTTTGCAGCTTCTCCTCCTTTATCTTTTCCTACTCTAAATAAAACCTGATGACTTTCAGTAAATCCATGATTTTTTCCTAAAACATCAAATCCGTTATTATACAATTCTTCTGCTAATTTTTTTGCATTTTTTATTGTCTGTATGGCATATTCTCTTCCAAAAGCAAGATGTTCTGCAAATGCAATTGCTTTTGCTGCCACATGATGTAAATGATATGATGAGGTAACACCAGGAAAAACTCCCCAGTCAAGATATTTAATATCCTTGCTTTCTTCTCTATCTTTATCGGCGAGAATTATGCCGCCTTGGGGGCCTGGCAAAGTTTTATGAGTAGAGCCCGTTACAACATCTGCACCTTCTTTCAATGGCTTTTGAAATTCACCCCCTGCTATAAGCCCAAGAACATGGGCGGCATCATAGACAACTTTAGCTCCCACTTCATGGGCAACGCTCGCAAGTTCTTTTAATGGAGTTGGAAATAAAAAAACGCTCTGACCGAATAAAGCAAGCTTTGGTTCTACATCCCTTATCAATTTTATTGCCCCATCAACGTCTATATTCATAGTATCGCTATCAAATGGATATGTATGCAATTCCAAGCCTCTTAAACCAGCTGCTCCCCACTTCCCATAAGAAATATGAGCGCCATCTGCTGTATCAAGCACCGTAACTTTATCTCCCGGCGAAGCCCAAGCCTTAAAAACTGCCATATTTGCTACTGTTCCAGCAGTAGGGCGAACATCAGCATATTTACAATCAAACAATTTTTTTGCAAGTTCTATGGCTTTGCTCTCAACTTCATCAAAAAATTTGCATCCCTGATAATATCTGTTGCTTGGTGTACCTTCGGCATATCTCCCATGAAAATCTGTTATTAGCATTTCCCTGCATAACGGTGACAAAATGTTTTCAGACGCAATCATGGGTAAAGATGAACCAAACAGATCATTGTTCTTCATAGCCATTTCCCTAACAAATAAAGCTTCATTTAGCCAATTCATGATAGGAAATAAAAAGTGAAATAAAAATGTGATGGATTGGGCTTGCTTCACCCAAAATTTATAAAATGACAGAGTTATAACAAAGCATGAAAAAATATAGATGTAAGATATGCGGATATGTTTATGACCCATCTTCAGGAGATCCAGATGGGGGTATAGAAGCTGGCACTCCTTTTAAGGATTTGCCTTCTGACTGGGTATGTCCAATTTGCGGTGCCTCCAAAGAAGAATTTGAGGTGGTTCAATGATAAGAAAAATTGTTGAAAACGTGTATAATGTTGGCGCCGTCGACTGGGACCGCCGTCTCTTTGATGAGCTTATACCATTGCCTCAGGGCACAAGTTACAATGCCTATATCATTTTTGGGAGTGAGAAAACAGCATTGATAGATACTGCAGAGCCATATAAGTGGGAGGAATTGAAGAAAAACATTGAAGAATTGGGTGTTGAAAAAATAGATTATATAATATCCAATCATGCTGAACAGGATCATTCTGGATGCCTTCCTTTTATGCTTGAAATGTTTCCAGAAGCAAAGATAGTTACAAATGAGAAATGCAAGCAATTTGAGATGGATTTGCTGCATATACCAGAAGAAAGATTTATGGTTATTAAAGAAGGAGATGTTCTTAGCTTGGGAGATAAAACGTTGGAATTCATAATGACTCCATGGGTTCATTGGCCTGAGACAATGACAACATATCTGCAGGAAGATAAAATAATGTTCACATGCGATTTTTTTGGATCTCATGTTGCTACCTCTCATGCATTTGCAAAGGATTATGATAGGATATATCATGAAGCAAAGCGTTATTATGCTGAAATCATGATGCCATTTAGAAAATTCATTGAAAGTAATATCAAAAAGATTGAAGAAAAGGAGATAAAAATGATTGCTCCAAGCCATGGCCCAGTTTATGATGAGCCGAAGTATATAATAAATGCATATAAAGAATGGATTGATGATAAGCCAAAGAATATTACATTGATAGCTTTTGTTTCAATGCATGATAGCACAAGAAAAATGGTTGATTATCTTGTTGATGTCTTATCTGATAAAAAAATTGATGTGAGGGCAAGAAACTTAATCACAACTGATTTAGGAGAGATTGCAATGGATTTGGTAGATGCTGCTTCCATTATTATAGCAACGCCCACCGTACTGGCTGGGCCGCATCCCGCCGTCTTGGCAACCGCCTATCTGGCTAATGCCCTGCGCCCGAAGGTGAGATTTGCGGCTATAATTGGCTCGTATGGATGGGGTGGGAGAACTGTTGATATTTTAAAAGCAACGATGGGCAATTTGAAAATCGAGCTTTTAGAGCCGTTGCTTATTAAGGGATTACCTGAAGGAGAGGATTATAAAGCTCTGGATAAATTGGCAGAGAAGATAAAGGAGAAGCATGATTCCATAGGGTTATGAATGAACGTTGCACTCAATGCAATAATTCCCCTCCTAATACTAATTTCCCTTGGATTTTTATCAAGAAAAGCGAACATTCTTAAAGAAGGTGATGAACGTATTTTATCTGCCTATGTTTATTATTTTGCTTTGCCATCCTTATTTTTTGTTGCAATTTCAGAAATAAAATTTACAGAAGAAATCCTTCTATCTATCCAGACTTTTCCAGAATTTTCTATGGAAATTGCACTCATGATGAAATTTTTTACAGGTTATTTTGGAAAACTCTGTGCATCAAGCCAGAGTGCTTTGATGATATGTTAAAGCCCGCCCCCGCATTATAAAAGGAGGTGGGCAAAATGTTA
>JAGGSX010000114.1 GCA_021158865.1 Thermoplasmata archaeon | reverse complement strand
GGAAGGCATTTCTTCATTAGAGATATATTCCCAATGATAGATTATTGGAGGAATAGATATCCAGGAATGATGTTTACGCAGGGATACAAATGTGGTATTGGATTCGCAATATATGAGACAGATGATAAGGGATATATGGAACCAGATATGCCAGAGAAATGGAGCGGTTTATATATTGATGACATCAATGTAATTGCGTACGTTCCAAATCAAGTGGTGTATAATGAAACTCAATATGTTACACTTCCAGGTCAGCCAACACCGGGCGAGAATCCAGCCGAATTAACATTTACAACTTTATTGACAGAATATGGAGATTATCAGATAGATGTCAGAACAGATTTATCAACTGACCAAGTTCCAGATAATGATTGGATGGATGGATATACGGATATATACTATATAAAATGGCTTGACCCAGTTGAATATCCAAAAGACCCAGAAACTGGAGAATATATAAATGATTGGACAACTCAAGATTTAACAGGTGAAAATACAACCCACTGGCATATTGAACCTGTAAAGTGTGGACACTACAATGTTCTTTCGGAAGGATATTGGGATGGTGATTCATATCATTATGATGATAACTGGGATGAAGCTGTTGAGCCATGCAGTGCGCCATTTGATGTTTCAGATGCAGAAGGATTGAAACTTGAATTTGATCTGTGCTTGGATGCCGAGTCAGGTTATGATTACTTCTATGTAGAAGTGTCACCAGATTCAGGGCAATCATGGTATGAGGTTTATAAAGCAACTGGTGAATTCTGCTGGAAGCATGTCGAAATACCAATAATGAATGCATCTTGGATGACAGAACATTTCACATTCCGCTTCAGATTTGAGAGTGATGAATCAGGATATCAAGAAGGAGTATTCATTGACAATGTAATATTGGAACAAATCCATACAAGTTATGTTGAGCCACAAGAGATATTGTATGAAGAATTCACACCACAGGAGAGATGGACATTTGACCCAGCCCATCTAGATAACTGGATGATAAGTAATTCAAATTATGCTGGAGGAGAATCACCGGAACTGAAATTCAGCTGGTCTCCAAGCTTTGTTGGAGATAGCTATGCAGAATTAAATCCTGTTGATACAACCGGTTATACAACTGCAACTCTATCATTCATAAGCTATGTGAACAATTTCGCTGGAGGATATTATCTACAGGTTAGAGTCAGTCCAGATGGTTCAACGTGGAATACTGTATGGAATCAATATATTTCAAGCAGTGGATATTACAGCCCGACAATAAATCTTGATGCAAGTGATGGAATTGGCTCATCAACATTCTATATAAGATTTTATTTCAGTGGAGACAGTTTCGACATAAACTACTGGTATATTGATAATGTGAACCTTTCATCTGGAAGCGATACATTACTGTTTGAAGATTTCAGTGTGCAATTCCCACCTGATGGATGGACGAGAATAAAGAATACAAATGAAGTTAACTATTATAACTGCTGGTGGGATTATATTAGCTACTGGTATCACAGTTCACCATCTTCAGCTGGCTTATGGTGGGGACACGCCCCGCAGGATGAATGGTTAATTTCACCATCATTGGACTTCTCGCAGCCATATCAGTATAAATTGCAGTTCTGGACATATAATTATGGAGCATATCCAGGATACTGGGAAGGAGATTATGTTAAAGTGAGCACAGATGGAGGAGCAACTTGGATGACTTTAGACAATTTGTATCAATCTGCGCCACCATATCCGGGAGGATATATGCCTGCTAAGCTCACGTATGACTTAAGCATGTTTGCAGGAAATCCAGATGTAAGAATAGCATTCCACAGATGGGCAAATCAGCCAGGTTATCCAGGGAATCTTGGAATATGGTTCGTTGATGATGTCGAAGTTATAGCTGGAGGTTATACACCTGGAAGCGAGATAAAGTGGGTATTCAATGACGATTTCGAGCACGGCTGGAAGTGGTGCACACCGCATGCTCCAAAGAACTTATGGCATGTTCAGGATGCAAGTGGTGAGCCACAGGTTCCTTATGGAGCAGGAGAGAGACCACCATATTCAGAAGCATTGAATGGCAGCCAATTCTGGGCTTGTGAGAAGAATCACCATGGAATGTGGACATACATGAATATGATGGACGACATGCTGATATCGCCTCAATTTGACATGAAGCAGGCTTATGAGGCACAGCTGGTATTCTATGCCTATGGAAGCGTTGTCCCAGATAATGACAGTTGCTTTGTCAGTGTAAGAAGAATAGTCGATGGAACACCACAGGCATGGGAAACACCATTCAGAGTTGATTTAATGCCAGGATGGAATGAATACCGCCTTAACTTACAGCCATGGGTTGGTCCAGATAGTGTGATACAATTTGGATTCCGCTTCATATCAGATAACAACAATGAATATACTCCAGGATACATAGGATGGAAAGTTGATGATATCAAAGTTGACATCAAGCCAGATACAGCTCCGCCTGTTACAACATGCAAGATTTCAGGAAATATAAACGGTGAGTGGTATACTGGACCAGTTGCAGTGGAACTGACAGCAACAGATGATTTATCTGGTGTATATCAGACATGGTATCGCATTGATGGAGGTGCATGGCAACTTTATACAGGAAGATTCCAGGTTACTGGAGATGGTAGCCATACAGTTGAATATTACAGCATTGACCAGGTTGGAAATGTTGAAGATGTAGGTAATTGCCCAGAATTCAAGATTGACGCAACACCACCAACAGCGAGCATAGTTACACCACAGGCAGGATACATATACATCATGGGCAGGCAGTTATTCAGAAATCCACTTGGAGGAACAATTATAATAGGCAAGATAACATTTGAAGCAACTGCAAGCGATGCAACATCGGGCGTTGACTATGTCCACTTTGAAGTAGATGGCATGGCTTATGATGATGCATCATCACCATACCAAGTATTCTGGCACAACTTCAACTTGCTACCACACAAATATACTTTGACAGTAACGGCATATGATATAGCTGGAAACAAGGGAGCAGACCAAACAGTAGACTTTACACACTGGCTATAAGCCACCTTTTCCCTTTTTTATAGTTTTTTTATTGAAAGAGTTTTTATATTGCTATTTTTATATGAATGATGAAAATTGTCCCTGATACATCTGTAATAATAGATGGAAGAATAACTGAATTGGTAAAAGACAGGAAAATACAAAAAGCAGATGTTATTATTCCTATTGCTGTGCTTTCAGAACTCGAGCATCAGGCAAACAATGGAAAAGAAACCGGTAGCAATGGATTGAACGAAGTAATTGAATTGCAAAAATTGGATAAAGAGGGAAAAATAACATTGCATTTTATTGGAAATTATCCGAGTAGAGAAGACATAGAAAACCATAGAATAGATTCAATCATAAGGGATATAGCCGAAGAAACAAGAGCAACTCTGTTTACATCTGATAAAATTCAAGCTCAAGTTGCAAAAGCAAAGGGAATAAAAGTTTATTATTTGCATCCATATCATGAAGAAATGCCATTGAAAATATTGAAATATTTTGACGAAGAAACAATGAGCATCCATCTTCGCCAAGGTTGTAAACCAATTGCAAAAAAGGGAAAGCCAGGCAACTTTAAATTGATAGAAATAAAAAATGAAAAAATAACAGAAAAAGAGCTTGTAGAGATGACACACCAAATAATAGAACATGCAAAAAGAGATGCAGATAGCTTTATAGAAATAGAGAGAAAGGGAGCAACGGTTATTCAGCTAAAAAACATGCGTATTGTTATAGCAAGACAACCTTTTTCTGACAAATTTGAAATAACCGCAACAAAGCCAATAGTTAAATTAAGCATAGATGATTATAACCTTGCTGATGAATTAAAAAAAAGACTAACAGATTATAATCGTGGTATCTTCATTTCTGGGGCTCCTGGCTCTGGCAAGTCAACATTTGCTCAGGCAATTGCAGAATATCTTTATGAGTTAGGAGCTGTTGTAAAAACAATGGAGCAGCCTCGTGACCTACAGGTGAGGGAAGAAATAACACAATATGCTCCTTTAGAAAAAAATATGGAGTTGACGGCTGATATCTTGCTTTTGGTTCGCCCTGATTTTGTTATTTTTGATGAAGTTAGGAGGAGCAATGACTTTAAAATATTCGCAGATATGCGTTTGGCGGGCATTGGATTGATTGGTGTAACGCATGCAAACCGTGCCATAGATGCAATTCAACGCTTGGTAGGAAGGGTGGAACTTGGCATGATACCTCAGGTTGTTGATACCGTTATCCATATAGTTGGAGGCGTTGTTAAAGAAATTTTAGAATTGGAGTTTACAGTAAAAATTCCTTACGGAATGGAAGAAGCGGATTTGGCACGACCTGTAATCGTTGTCAAAAATTTTTATACAAAAAAAATTTTATTTGAAATATATAGTTACGGAGAGCAGGTTGTTGTCATGCCTGTTGGAGAGAAGAAGACAAGCCCAATGAAAAAACTTGCCGAAGGAAGCCTCAAAAAAATTATAAAAAAATACATTGATGGGAACATAGAAGTCAAAATAAATGACGGCTCCGCTACCGTATATGTGGAGGAACCACAGATTCCATATCTAATAGGGCGTGGTGGAAAAACAATATCAAAAGTTGAAGAAGAAGCTGGAATAAAAATAAATGTTGAACCATTTGAAAGCAATGTTGTTACTCCTCATATTGTAAAAAGAAAAAAAGATGTTGTGCTTAAAATAGGAAAAGTTTTTTCAGGACGTATTGCAGACGTTATATTAAATGGGGAAGTAGTTTATTCAAGTAAAATTTCCACTCAGGGAGATATAAAAATAGGCAGAAGTAGCAAAATGGGTAAAAAATTGATTGAGAGTATTGCTTCTGAGATGTATCCAATGGTTAAGATAAAATGAAAGATGTGGTAACTTCGATATTAAAAAATGAGGGAAAAATTCTAATTTTGAAAAGAAGTAATAAAGTTGGCTCATTCCAGGGTAAATGGGCTGGAATTTCTGGATATGTGGAAAAACATGATTCATCGCCATTAGAAAGAGCCATAATTGAAATTAGAGAGGAAACAGGATTGTCTGAGAATGAAATAAGATTTATAAAAGCTGCAAAGCCAATTGAAATAAGAGACGGCGAAGTTATATGGCGAGTCCATGCATTTCTTTTTGAAGCCAGAAAGAAAGAAATAAAAATTGACTGGGAACATTCTGAATATAAATGGATTGAGTTAGATGAGATAAAAAATTATGATGTTATTCCCTCTTTGAATGATGTTATACATGCACTGCTTGAAGAATAATGTATTTATATTCATTGTATATGGAAATTATATAGATGGTAATAAAAAGGATTGAAAAACTCGGCGAGAAGGCAATTCAAACAGACTTTGCAAAAGACGTTATAAGGCATATTAAAAAAAATAAGATATTCAACATTGTTTCCAGAGAAATAGAAAGAATAAAAACAAAAAAATTGATGGAAGACATTAAAAAGAATAAAATTCCAAATCATATTGCAATAATAATGGATGGAAATAGAAGATATGCAATGGGAGAAGGTTATCATCCATATAAAGGTCATGAAGTTGGAAAGGATAAGCTTGAAGAAGTTATAGAGTGGTGCCAAGAGTTAGGAATAAAAGTTCTTACTGTATTTGCATTTTCTACGGATAATTTTAAAAGGTCAAAAAAAGAAGTAAATCATTTAATGGAAATGTTTGCAAATGATTTAAAAAAAATGGTGGATGATAAAAGAATACATGAAAATAGAATTAGAGTCAGAGTTATAGGAAAAATGGATTTATTGCCGGACAATGTAAAAAAAGCAGCAGAAGAAGTTATGGAAAAAACAAAAAATTATGATAGATATTTTTTCAATATAGCGATTGGATATGGAGGGAGAGAAGAAATAGTTGAAGCAATAAAAAAAATTGTTTTTGATGTTAAAAAAGGAAAAATAGACGAAAGAAGCATAAACAAAAAAACCGTTTCGTCATATCTTTATACATCCTCGCTACCTTTCCCAGACCCCGATTTGGTTTTAAGAACATCTGGAGAAGAGCGGATATCAAATTTCTTGTTATGGCAACTTGCTTATTCAGAATTATATTTCTCTGATGTATATTGGCCGGCTCTTAAAAAAACGGATTTTTTAATGGCAATACAATCATATCAGAGGAGGAAGAGAAGATATGGAAAGTAAGATACCATTTATTTTATTTTTATCTGGATTAATTTTTATAATAGCATCTTTTTTAATTGGAGAGAGCAAAGCAGGAATTTTCATAATTTTCCCATTTATTTATGGAAACGGTTTGCTTGCTTTCATTGGAATAATTTTAATATTTCTTTCTTTCCTTTTTCCAATTTTTTCTTTTAAAATAGAAGGTAAAGAAATTAAGAACATTAAAACAGGTGGCATAATATTCATTGGTCCTTTGCCAATCATATTTTCAAATGATTCCAGAATTATTCCTATTCTTTTAATTTTGACAGCAATAATTTTAACTATCTTTATCATATTCCTGATAATATGATTGCATTTGGGCCTGTGCCCTCCCGCCGCCTTGGAAAAAGCCTTGGAATAAATAATATACCTGCAAAAATATGTAGCTATGCCTGTGTCTATTGCCAGATTGGAAGGACAATAAAAATGAGTGTTGAAAGAAAAGCATTTTATGAGCCCGAAGAAGTGTTTGAAGAAGCATTAAAGAAAAGCAGCGATGCCGATTACATAACATTTGTTCCAGATGGAGAGCCAACTCTTGATGTAAATATAGGAAAGGAAATAGAAATGCTTAAGTCCATAAAAAAAATTGCTGTTTTGACAAATTCATCTTTGATATGGAGAGAAGATGTCCAGTATGATTTGATGGATGCAAGCTTAATCTCTTTTAAAATAGATGCAGTTAGCCAAGATTTATGGAAGAAAATTAACAGGCCATATCCAAGTTTAAATATAAATGAAATACTTGATGCCATGCTTGATTTTTCAAAAAAATTTAAAGGCAGAATAATAACTGAAACAATGCTCATTGATGGAATAAATTATGAAAATGAATTTGATAAAATAGCCAGCTTTTTGAAAAAATTGAAGCCATATAAGGCTTATGTTGCTATCCCGACGCGCCCGCCGGTTGAGCCATGGGTAAAGCCAGCAAAAGAAGATGTTATTGTTCATGCATATCAGGTTTTTTCAAAAGTTGTAAAGGCAGAGTATTTAATTGGTTATGAAGGAAATGAATTTTCTTCAACTGGAGATATTGAAAATGATTTGCTTTCTATAACATCTGTTCATCCAATGAGACAAGAAGCTGTTGATGAGTTATTGAAAAAAAATGGAAGTGATTGGAATATTGTTGAAAAAATGGTTAGTGAAGGAAAGTTGTTGGAAATTTCTTATGAAGGAAATAAGTTTTATATGCGGAAAATACCAAAAGTTAGAGCATAAATTTTTAATTTCTATTGTTTTTTAATTATGAAAGTTTGTGTTGCTGGAAGTTTCGATGCCCTGCATCTTGGTCATAAAACATTATTGAGGAAAGCTTTTGAAATTGGGAATGAAATTTATATAGGAGTTACAACAGATGAATTTATTAAAAAAATTGGAAAAAAAGCAAGGAGTTATGAAAAAAGGGTTAAACAAATTCAAAAATTTTTGAATGATGAAAATTTGCAAGGAAAAGCAACAATAATGCCTTTGAATGATTTTTATGGAAATGCTATTGAAGAAGATTATGACGCAATTGTTGTTTCCCCAGAAAGCTATTCGAGAGCAAGAGAAATAAATGATATAAGAAAAAGGAAAGGAATGAAAGAAATTGAAATTGTTATTGCTCCTCTCATTCTTGCAGATGATGGTATACCCATTTCTTCATCAAGAATAAAAAATGGAGAGATAGATGGAACAAAAAGAATAAAAGAAATGAGAGTTTGCATAGCAAGTAAAAATGAAGTTAAAATTGAAGCGGTGAAACAGATTTTTAATGAAATTTTTGATTTTCCCATTAAATATGAGAGCATTGATATCAAAACAAAAAAGCAGCCATTTAATACTGCAATTTTAAATGGAGCAATAAAAAGGTCTAAAGCTTGCAAAAATTGTGATTATTGCGTTGGTATAGAAGCAGGGGTAGCAAAGTATAATAACATATATTTCATTGAGCAGGATGTTGCAATTAGAGATAAATTAAATTATGTAACCTATGGTAAAAGCCCTGCTTTTCAATGCCCGATATGGCTTTTGGATGAATTAAAGAAAGGAAAAGAAATGAAAGAAGCCATACCATTTAAAAAAGGAGAAGAAAAAAAAGGAGCAATATGGTTTTTCTCAAATAAAATGGATAGACTGGAGTTAACTAAAACAGGCGTTTTCATGGCTATGATACCAAGATTGAGAAAAAATTTTTAATAGAAAACCATTTCCAATACAAGGCGGGGATGGCCCAGCCTGGTAAGGCGCAGGATTGCTAATCCTGTGGTCTTTGACCTCGAGGGTTCAAATCCCTCTCCCCGCGCTTT
>JAGGSX010000177.1 GCA_021158865.1 Thermoplasmata archaeon | reverse complement strand
TGCATCTTGAATGTTGTTATAGCCTCCTGCACCTACATATATTGTTGCTCCTTTTGCATTCCCAACTGTTGCCAGAATTGCTACTATTCCGATTGCTACCAATACCCCAATAATATACTTCCTACTTTTGTTTTTCCCTTTCATATTTTTTGCCTCCGTTGTATAATGAATACAAAAGCAAAATATAAACTTTGCGCCCACAATTTTTTATTGGTAACTTTTACCAATATTCATCTTTTTTCCAATAGCTTCTTTATAGTTTTTTCATCTATTTTTTCTTTTTCTTTTCTCTGCTGTTTTTCAAGACGCCAGAATAATCTGTGCTTCTCTAAAGTTAGAGCATATATAATGCTTCCAATTGTTATCCATGCTATTAAAAATAAAAAACCGGGCATTGCATCTGGAAGACGTAATATATATCCTAAAAATAAAGCAGATAAAACCATTCCAGCCAATGAAATAATCCATAGACCTTTCATCTTAAATTTTGCTTTTTCATATATTTCTGGATGTTTATAAGGCAAAACAAAAGAACTTGCGGTTACAGTTATATATACAAGCAAAACAGCCATATTTATCATCATAACTGCGTTCATGAATGCTTTTGCAAATATTATTATTGCAATACCAACCATGCCGGTTATTATCAATGACCATTTTGGAACTTTAAATTTATTCAATTCAGCCAATTTTTGTGGAACAATTTCATCTTTGGCCCATGCAAATGCTAAGCGTGAAGATGCCAATATGGTAGGATTGATGTCAGATATTATGGCTATAGAACCTGCAAATGCAACATACATTACTATGGCAATCGGTAAAAAATGAACTGCTACATCAGGAATCGAACCATTTGAAAAATTATATGAAGAATAAAAAGATGGTGACATTGCTCCATAAGTTATCAATGCCATTAGAATATAGATTATTGCTATTCCTACCGTCGAGATAATTATTCCTTTTGGCAATGTTTTTTCAGCATTCTTTACTTCTCCTCCAGCATTCGCTATAGCTGCAAATCCAATATAACTGAAGAAAATTAAACTGCTTGCTTTTGCCAATGATGAAAAATTGAAATTTGCTTCATATTTTAAATTTGACCAGCTTATATGAGGAAAACCAAATATTATGAATAAAATTATTCCAGCTATCAGAAGAAAAAACATTCCCGTTTGTATAATTCCATACAATCTTACTCCTAAATAATTCAGCATAACAAATATGATTACAAAAATTATTGCTACAATCTGAATATTTGATGCTATCATCGCAGACACATTATGCATGCCCCCTATATCAAAAAAATTTTGTATCAATATAGTGTCGCCGACCGCCATCGCCGCCAGCGTCGCTATCATGGAAAACCATCTTGCCCATGTTGCAACAAATCCAATATAAGGGTCTAAAATTCTGCTTACAAAAACATATTCTCCACCTGAAGAAGGCATCGCAGATGATAAAACAGCATAACATAAAGCGACAAGCAGGGCTGGCACAGCAGCCATTATGTATGATATTATTATCCCAGAACCTACTTTTGCAACACTCTGAATCTGGATTGTTGAAATAAAAAGACCTCCTCCAATAACAGCAGTCATAACAGTCGCAATGACTTCTTTTAATCCCAGCTCCCTCCTGAGTTCTTCAGCCATTTGTATATGAAATGCTTCTTATATTTATTATTTGTGAACCCTTTCTTTTCAAAAAAGAAAGTGTTTCATCCCAAGAGCCTTTTCTTTTTAAAAAAAGAAAAGCTTCGGGAAGAGCCCTTTTTCTTTAAAAGAAAAAGTGCTTCAGCCTAAAAAGAATTGGTACATTTTTCCGCCAGCGCTTTTTCTAAAAGGGCTGAAGAAAGGGCTTAAGGGCTCAAAAAAGATATAAAGAAAATTGTATTTAGGTTAAAATGCTTGGTTATTGTGAAGAACATGGCTATTATAGAGGCAAGAGCTGTCCTGTATGCAATAAAGAAGGAAAATTCATAATGAACGACTATGAAACAAAAAAATTGAGCAGTATATTGGTTGGAATATTAAGACATTTTCCAAAACAATTTAATGTTGAATTAGATAAGCATGGCTGGGGAGATATGGAAGAAATTGCAAAGGCAATAAGCGTTAAGATTGAAAAATTTTATTGGGTTAGAAAGCGACATATAGTTGCTATAGCATTAACAGATGAAAAGGGGAGATATGAAGTTAAAGAAGGAAAAATAAGGGCAAAGTATGCCCATACCATAGATGTTGATTTATCAGATTTGCCAAAAGCTGATATTGATATTTTATATTATCCTGTAACTCAGGAGGAGATGGATATAGTGATGGAGCAAGGAATATTTCCTACAGATAGAAGCAAAGTCCATTTAAGTGCAACTTTAGAAAAAGCAACAGAGGCAGGCAAAGTAAGAGATGAAAACCCGATTATATTAAAAATAAATGCGAAGAAAGCAATTGAAGATGGAGTAGATATAAGAAAAGCAACAAAGGATGTATATTTGGCGGATAAAATAGAAGCGAAATACATAACCAAGATTGAATAATATTTTTATATTCCAACCATTATTCAAGGTGGGCTCGTAGCTCAGCTAGGTAGAGCAGCAGGCTCTTAACCTGTTGGCCAGGGGTTCGAATCCCCTCGAGCCCGTTAGTATATGTCCAAAAAATAATTCAATTTTTCTTCAAAAATTCTTGCTTGTTTTTGAATAACCTCTTCCGCTTCATTCCATTCCATATTTTTTGTTTCTATGGCATAACTTAAAAATCTACCAAGCCATATACTTTTTAACGTATCTATGGTCATATATCTTTCGTTTTCATTTTCCAATTTTTTATAATACGCAGCAAAATTATAGACTACTTCAGCCCACGTTTCCGCATCCAATTTTTCTACATTTTTTGTTATACCTGCAATTTTATTTAATAAATCATCTGGAAGGATGTGTTCAATCCGTATTTTATGGGATATATATTCCTTCTCGAAATATTCCTTCATCTTATTAATATCCACTCTCACAGGTATTGGCTTTTGCCCATAAAATCCGCGAGATTCCATTTTGGATGCCCTTGTTGCATTATTTCTCCAAAAGCTTTCGTAATGTTTTGCTAAATCAAACATTGTATTTGTTACCTGCCTGAACATTGGAGCAATCAAATCTTCTGGATTAAAATAATGGGTGATTGATTCATGAATTTTTAGAGAGAATAGACCTTCCATTGCCAGCATGCGGCTGGCTGCCGCCGACGTCACAATAAAAATATCTATACCGAAGTCATACGGAAAAGATGAATGATTAAGGAGCATCTCATACAAATTTTTTGATATGCCATACTCCCCAGCAATTGGCTGACGAATATCAGTCCCATACAATGCTCTTGTAAATGGATACACAAGATTGTTGGTTATAATACCATCATATTTATCTCTAATATAATAAGGCACAACCAAATCAGCCCTTCCATATAGAATTGGAGAAGAGAATTCATACACCCATTCTGGCTTTATGCTTAAAAGGTCTCCATCAAGTAAGACAACTACTTTTGCATCCAGCTTTTTTGCTACTTCTAAGATTGTTCTTACTCCAGCCCCTTTTCCTCCTGTAATTACATCTTCTGTCACAATTTTTTTAATGCTATTGTATGGTTGAAAAAGATTTGCTATTTCAACTGTTCTATCAGATGAAAATCCATCGCTTACTACAATCATTTTTTCATATTCCGAAAAATGTTTATGCAGTCCTTCACTTACAGCATTGATGACATGCAATATGGTTGCCTCCACATTTTTGCAGAGTATTCCTACAACAATATCAACGTTTCCTATTTCATTTATTTTTTCTTCAAGATGTTCTGGCATATTTATTTCATTCATTTTCTTCAGCCACTATTTCAAATAATTCTTCCCTCACTTTTCTCCTTGCCGACATTGTTCTAAGCCAATCAGGTATTCTTGTGCTTACGGGCTTTTTTATATATTCCATGCCCGCATCAAGCATGTGTTTGCTAAATTTTTCCACCATTGTTTCTTCAGCATGCCTATCATAGTTCAAAGAGTTAAAAATTGCATCTGCATGATATTGTCTTATGCAATCTTGTGCAACTCTTTGATACAGAACGCTCAATGATGTGAGAAACGATTCCGAAACCTGAATATGCCCTTCCTCTATTAAAACTCTCAACAAAGTTTTAAATATGTCCCTCACCATTCTAACAAGTCCTGTTTTTTTATTTCCAATTTCCTGATGTTTATGTTCATAAATACCTAAGTCAATCTGGCACATTCTTTTTCTCGCAACATTTCTATATATCTCTGCAAGTATACCAATTTCAATTCCCCAATCTCCAGGAACGTCCACATCTATAGCAACATCTTGTGTCATCGCAAATTCTCCTGCGAGAGGATAACGGAAGGAGCGTAAAAATTCTAAAAAATCTGGTTCATAACCAATTTCCTCTCTTAATGCTTTAAGCAAAGGATGCAAAAAAAGTCTGAAAACTCTACCGTAAATAACATTCTTATCTATGTTAATCCTTGCATAATAACCTTTACTAAATTTAAAATCAAGTTCAGGTTCCACTATTGGAAAAAGAAGTTTTGCTGGAATTGTTTCATCATAGGTTTGGATATCAGCATCATGAAGGGCTATAGCATAAGAATTCAAACTTGCTATGCCCAGAGCAAGCCAGACATCCCGCCCCTTTCCTTTATATTTTATTGCATCAATTCCATCTTCCTTTAATTCTTCTAACAATTTTGTAATCCTATCCCCATCACACCATATAATATAATGTTTTGGATTTAATCTCGAAAAAAATTTTTTAACATGTTCAAATTCTTCTTTACTTTTTGCTGACAATGGTATCAAAATTTCTTCAGCATAATCACATTTATTCAATCCTTTAGCTATATTCCCTATACTTCTATTGCCCAATTCTTCATAAAGCATTGGCATTATAATTGCAATGCGTCTTTCTGAAGAAATATCTCTTATATTTTTTATCAATTCTTTTTCATTAATGCGTATATTATGAAGTGTAGTAACCTCTTCCTGCTTCATGTCCATTGTGTCACAGTTACGCCACATATTTTAATATTTCGGTTAAGTTGTTGATAGAAACATCTGCATTTTTTCTAACATCTTCTTCAGCATTAAAAGCTATACCCAATCCAGCTTCTTTTATCATGCAAATATCAACTTTTCCATCTCCAACTGCAATTGTTTCTTCAATGCCTATTTTCAAATCTTTGCATAATTGGAATAGAATGTCTCTTTTACAGATTGAATGAATTTTGCATCCTTCAAATTTTTTCGAGGGATTTTTATTATTTAAAATTATTTCCCCAGTTAAATGATTTCCTTTTATCACAATTTCATTTGAAAAGACATAATCTATTCCTAATCTATTCTTTAAATCCATGGCTGCAATTTGATAACTATCTGTAGCAATAGCTATTTTCATCCCAATTTTTTTTAATTCATTTACAACATATTTAGCATTTTCATTCAATGGTATCTTCCTGAATATTTCCAAAAATTCATCTTTTTCAATGCATCTCAACAATTTTGCTATCTCTATTGTTTTTTTATATGCTACCATCTTTCCTTTCATTATTTCATTTAACTTATTTTCAAATCCTTTCTCCTCAGCTATTTTAAATATTGTTCTTCCATTCAATAATGTGCCATCCATATCAAATATAATTAGTCTATATTTTGGCTTATGTTCTTTCATTTAATCTTTTCTTCCAACGATGCTTTTACCAATCCGTAAAATAAAGGAACGGGCTTCAACGGACGTGATTTAAATTCAGGATGAAATTGTGAGGCAATGAAGTAAGGATGGCCATGCAGTTCCAATATTTCCATTCTTATCCTATCTTTTGCTATTCCAGAAAATATCATTCCATTTTTCTCAAGCATTTCAACATATTCTGGATTCACTTCATAGCGGTGCCGGTGGCGTTCATAAATTTCTTTCTTTTTATAAAGCCTGTAGGCAAGCGTGCCTTCTTTTATTAGGACAGACTGGGCGCCAAGCCTCATTGTGCCGCCGAGCATATCAACATCATATTGCTCAGGTAAAATTGTAACAATCGGATGCTCCACATTTGGTTCTATTTCTGTAGTATTGCAATTAAGACCTATAACATTTCTCCCATATTCAACAACAGCCAGCTGGAAGCCAAAGCATATTCCAAGGAATGGCTTTTTATTCTCTCTCGCAAATTTTATCGACTGGATTTTTCCTTCCGCCCCCCGGCTCCCAAATCCGCCCGGCACCAGCACCCCATCCATTTTTTTAAGTATGCCTGCATCATCTTCTAAATCTTCAGCTTCTATCCAAGCGATGTTGACTTTTGTATTTAATTCTGCTCCAGCATGCCTGAATGCTTCAATGATGCTTAGATATGAATCACCCAATGCAGTATATTTTCCAACAATTGCTATATTTACTTCATTTTCCAAATTTTTAATTCTTTCAATGTAACCATACCATTTTTTTAGTCCATTGTTTCTCTTTTTAATTTCGAATCTATTTAATATAAATTCAGTCATTCCTTGTTTTTCAAGAACAATCGGCAATTCATATATTGATTCAACATTTGGGGAGGAAAAGACAGCATTTATTGGGACATTACAGAATAAAGATATCTTCCTCTTTGTTTCTTCTTTTAATGGTTCACTGCATCTCCCCACTATGGCATCAGGGTCTATTCCTATTGCTCTCAATTCTTTAACGCTATGTTGAGTGGGTTTTGTTTTCTGCTCTCCCACAACACTTATGATTGGAATAAGCGTAGTATGAATAAAAACAACATTTTTATGTCCTTCTTCTAAATGTAGCTGACGAACTGCTTCTAAAAAAGGCATTGATTCTATGTCTCCAACAGTTCCTCCAACTTCTATAACACATATATCTGCCTTGCTATTTAAAGCAACTCTCCTTATCCATTCCTTTATTTCATTTGTTATATGAGGAACAATCTGAACAGTTTTTCCAAGGTAGTCGCCCCTCCTTTCCTTTTCAATGACGTTTTTGTAAACCTTTCCGGTTGTTATATTATTGTCACGATGCAAATTTATATCTAAAAAGCGTTCATAATTTCCTAAATCTAAATCAACTTCCCCTCCATCTTCCAAAACAAAAACCTCACCATGCTGAAACGGATTCATCGTCCCGGCATCGCAATTAAGATATGGATCAATCTTAATTGCTGTAACTTTATATCCCTGCTCTTTTAAGAGCAATCCTATGGATGATGCTATAACTCCTTTCCCCAAGCCAGACAATACGCCACCAGTGACGATAATATATTTCAGCATAAAAAATAATGGCGAGACAATTAAAAATATTTTGATTGCATAAGTAGATTACACCAATTCTTGGCTCTTCTATTCCTTTACTTATATCTCTTGTCTATGCATTGAAAGCCGCCTCCGGGATTTGAACCCGGGACCTATTCCTTACCAAGGAATCGCTATAGCCTCTAAGCCAAGGCGGCACAAAACCAATATACTTTTTTGTTTTAATAAATTTATTATATTTTGTTTCTTCTAAGACAGTTGGCCATAATCCAACGTTGAATATTTTAAAATATAATGTTATTACATCATGAAAGAAATAGAAAAGTTTATGGAAGAAAGAGAGAAATTGGATAAAATAGTCATGGATTATGCCGATATGGAAATAAAAAGATTCTACAACCTTAATTCAAGAGTTTATAATGGAAATAAAATTCCTTCAAAATATAAGGAAATGATGGGACTGGTTGCCTCTCTTGTATTGAGGTGCGATGGATGCATAAAATATCATATAAAGCGTTGTTATGATAAGGGAGTTGATAATGAAGAATTTGTTGAATTAATATCAATAGCATTGATTGTTGGCGATTCAATAATCATTCCTCACCTTAGAGACATATTCAAAAATTGGAAGGAATTAAAAAATGAATGAAATCGAAAATATTAAGAGAATTTATTCAAAAATAAAAAATGATATTGAAAAAAGGCTAAAAGATTTTAAAGAAGGATGGAAAAGCAACGATGAAAAAATTTTTTATGAACTTGTTTTTTGTTTACTAACTCCTCAATCCAAAGCTAAGATCTGCTGGAATGCTGTTGAAAGAATGACTAAAAAAAATTTAATATTGGGAGGAGATAAAAAAGAAATTATAGATGCAATAGAGGGAGTTAGATTTAAGTATAAGAAGGCAGAATATATAATTGAAGCAAGAAACTTATTTTCAATAGATGGAAAGATAAAAATAAAGGATTTTATAAAAAAGATTATGCCTCCTTCCAATGCAAGAGAATGGATGGTAAAAAATGTAAAAGGCATGGGATATAAAGAAGCAAGTCATTTTCTAAGAAATATTGGATTTGGAGAAAATTTTTCCATACTGGATAGACATATATTGAAGAATTTAAAATTTATTGGAATTATAGAAGAAATACCATCTTCATTAAATAAAAATAGATACATTACTAT
>JAGGSX010000096.1 GCA_021158865.1 Thermoplasmata archaeon | reverse complement strand
CAATTGGCAAATTATACAATGGCAGTATAATTAGCTTGAAATGGCAAAGTCAAGTTATAAAAGTAGAGGCAAAAGACAAACTTGGAAATGAAATAAGCAAGGAAACGAATGCGCTTTTGATAAACTTTGATTAAAAGGAAAAATAATTTAATCATGGATTGTTTAATGTCATGAGCCTAAAAAAAATATTATTTGCAACAATTATTATTGTAATTGTAATATCCTCATTTCAGGGCACAGGTATGAAAACACATTTACCAAGCCATTTTGATTTGCGAAATGTAGATGGAAAAAATTATGTTACATCTATAAAAAGCCAAAAAGGTGGGACATGCTGGTGTCATGCTACGATGGCTGCAATAGAAAGTAATTTGTTGATGAGTGGTGAGTGGAAAAGAAACGGAGAGCATGGAGAACCAAATCTGGCGGAATACCATCTTGATTGGTGGAATGGTTTTAATAAGTTTAATAATGACGATATAAATCCACCCACTGGGAATGGCCTTGAAGTTCATAATGGTGGAGATTATAGAATAGCTTCTGCTTATCTCTCAAGAGGTGATGGGGCTGTTCGAGATGCGGATGGGCAATCATACGACACACCGCCGCCCCGCTGGCAGGCTGGTTTCCATAATTATTATGTTCGGGACATAGAATGGTATAATGCTGGCAATGATTTGAGCGGAATAGATTCTATAAAGGAAGCAATAATGGAAAATGGAGCAATGGCAACCTGTATATGCTACACCAGTTCATTCCTTGATACAACAGACTATACATTCTATCAGCCGCCAACAAGCAATTTTGAACCGAATCACGGGATAGCTATAGTTGGATGGGATGATAACAAAACAACTCAGGCTCCTCGCCCAGGCGCATGGCTATGCAAAAACAGCTGGGGCAATCATTGGGGTCTTCATGGATATTTCTGGATTTCCTATTATGATAAATGGTGTGGTCATCATCCAGAGATGGGAGCTGTCTCTTTCAAAAATGTGGAAAGGATGAAATACAGTTATGTTTATTACCATGATTATCACGGATGGCGCGACACCATGAATTGTAGTGAGGCATTCAATGCATTCATCACAAGCGATAACATTTCAGTTGAAGTGGTAAGCTTTTATACTGCTGCTGACAATGTTGATTATACCATTGCCATATATGATAGATTTGAACACGAAAGGCTTGAAGACATTCTTACTAAACAGGAAGGGAGTATAGCCAACGTTGGTTTTCATACAGTTGATCTGCAACAGCCAGTTGCTTTTCCAAAAGGAGACGATTTTTATATATATCTCAAACTTTCGAGAGGAGGACAGCCGATTGATAGAACATCTACTGTCCGTGCTTTGCTGGGAGGGGATGACCCAATAACTGTAATATCTTCTGCAAATCCTGGAGAGAGCTATTATTATGATGAAGGGTGGCATGACTTATATCAATATAATAATACAGCAAATTTCTGTATAAAAGGATTGGGGAACTCATGGATTCCAACAAATCCAAAGTTGCAGTGTTACGGAAATTTCACATTTGTAAAAGTTAAGCCTGGCTCGACAATTACAAAAAACATAACAATAATGAATGTTGGAGAAGAGTTATCAAGCTTGGACTGGAAAATTGTGGAATGGCCATCGTGGGGAAACTGGTCTTTCAGTATGATGAATGGCACCAAACTCAAAGAAGGGCATTGCATGAATGTAACTGTAACCATAAAAGTTCCAAATGAAAAAGAACAGAATTTTTCAGGTGGGATAAAGATTATAAATGGGAACAATGAAAGTAACTATTGCATAATAAAAGTTTCAGTTGCAACTCCAGTAAATCAGGAATATAATTTACTACAAATGATTATGGAAAGATTCCCATTTATAAAAAGAATTCTTTCTATTCTGATATCTGGCAACATTAAGTAAAATGCCCAAAGCTATAATTTATACTAAATATAAATATACAATAAGAGATGATAACCGTGGGCACCAGAAAAAAAAGATGTCTATAAAATATCTTTTGTGGGTTTTATATTTACTACAGGAATAATCATTTTGGGATGTGTAAGACCTCTTCCTCCATCAGCGCAAATAATATTTGTTTCTAATATGGATAGCGCCACTCGTGCAAATGAGATATATTCTATGGATGAAAACGGTGGAAATATAACGCAGATTACATACTCGCATTATCGTCGTGAGATTATAGGGATCGATAAGACGAAAAGATACATTATAGCCACCCGTGTTGGAAATGATACCAACCCTCCAGCAGGACTTGGAAATGAAGACAGAAAAAGCTTATGGATTCTTGATCTTGAAACTGGCGATGAAAGAAGGCTTACTGAGCCTGCCAACAATGCCGAAGGCAACAGTTTCTCTCCGAATGGAGAATGGATTGTTTTTGAAAAGCCCATGCATTATGCAGGAGAAAATGGTGAGCAGGTATATGGCATATATTCAAGATTCATTCAGATAGAAGCTCTCTCGTTGATATAAGTAAAAATGAAGACCATACAGATATGGCAGAGTATTTCCCTTCCTTTTCTGGAGATGGGGAACACATAGTATTCAGTGCAAGATATGGTTCATCAAATCCTGCAGATGTGCAGATAAATGTCTTTGCAATGGATGCAAATGGTGGAGATGTTAGAAAACTTACTGATATGAATACCGTGGAAGAGTTTGGAGTGTGGATAGAATGATGATGCGTAATTACATGCTCATCAATAAAATTTAAGTATCAAATTGCATATACCCCCTTATGAAAGAACTAACAGAAAAAAAGGTTTTTCCGCCGCCTGCTGACTTCCAGCAGAAAGCGAGGATTAAGAGCAACGATGTTTATGAAGAAGGCAAAGATTATAAAAAATTCTGGGAAGCAAGAGCCAATGAAATGATTGATTGGTATGAGAAGTGGGATAAAGTTTTGGAAGTTGATGAGCCATATTATAAATGGTTTGTTAATGGAAAGCTAAATGCTTCTTATAACTGCCTTGATAGATGGATTGAAAGTGGCAAAGGAAATAAACTTGCTTATATATGGGAAGGAGAAAATGGAGAGGTAAGGAAATTCACATATAAGCAGTTATACGAAGAGGTAAACAAATTTGCCAATGCCCTGAAAAGCATGGGAGTGAAGAAGGGGGATATTATTTCTATCTATCTTCCAATGATTCCTGAATTGCCAATAGCCATGCTGGCGGCGGCACGCATAGGAGCACCACATTCTGTTGTTTTTGCTGGGTTTAGCGCTGAAGCTTTAAGAAGTAGAGTTGAAGACGCTGGTTCAAAGTATCTGATAACATGTGACGGCTATTATAGGAGAGGCAAGATTTTGAATCATAAAGAAAAAAGTGATGAAGGCATAGAAGGGCTTGATTTGAAAAAAGTCATAGTTGTTAAAAGGGCAGGAAATGATGTTCCAATGAAGGAAGGTAGAGATGTATGGTGGGATGATGTTATTGAAGGCAAATCAACAAAGTGTGAGCCTGCTGTGATGGATGCTGAAGATTTGCTATTTTTAATGTATACATCTGGAACTACGGGAAAGCCAAAAGGTGTTATGCATACTACTGCTGGTTATATGGTTGGAACGGCAACAACCATGAAATGGGTGTTTGATGTTAAAGATGATGATGTTTATTGGTGCACAGCCGATATAGGATGGATAACAGGGCATAGCTACATTGTTTATGGTCCTCTTGCAAATAATGTTACAAGCATAATATATGAAGGCGCTCCAGATTATCCTTCCAAGGATAGATGGTGGGAAATAATTGAAAAATATAAAGTTACAATTCTTTATACTGCTCCCACAGCAATTCGCCTTGCTATGAAATGGGGTGAAGAATGGCCAAATAAACATGATTTGAGCAGCTTACGACTTTTAGGCACAGTAGGAGAACCAATAAATCCTGAAGCATGGCTCTGGTATTACAATGTCATAGGAAAGAAACATTGTCCCATAGTTGACACATGGTGGATGACTGAAACGGGCATGCACATCATTACGCCATTGCCGGGCGTAACAAAACTCAAGCCGGGCAGCGCAACATTTCCTTTCCCGGGTATAAAGGCAGAAGTAAGAGATGAACATGGGATATGCAAAACAGGAGAAAAAGGGGATTTGGTCATAACAACTCCATGGCCTGCAATGTTAAGAGGCTTATACAATGCACATGATAAATACATTGAAGAATACTGGAGTAAATATGGATTTGGAAAATTCTTTACAGGTGATGGAGCAATAGTTGATGAAGATGGATATTTCTGGCTGCTGGGCAGGCTTGGAGATGTTCTTAATGTTGCTGGTCATCGTTTAGGGACTGCTGAAGTGGAAAGTGCATTAGTGAGTCATGAAAGTGTTGCTGAAGCTGCTGTCGTTGGTATACCAGATGAAATAAAAGGGCAGGTTCCATTTGCTTATGTTGTTCTCAGGCAAGATGCAAAACCGAGCGATGAATTAAAAAAAGAGTTAATAAAGCATGTTTCAAAGGTAATAGGACCTACTGCAAGACCATCGGATATATTATTTGTGGAAGATTTGCCAAAAACGAGAAGTGGAAAAATAATGAGGAGAATATTGAAAAAGCTTGCAGAAGGAAGCAAGGATGTGGGGGACATAACAACATTGAGAAATCCAGAAATTGTTGAAGAAATTAAAAATAGCTTGCAAAGATAGGCGAAAAATATAGATATACCTAAAATATATTGAATTGGTAAAATGGATAGCGTTACTCTAACTGTCTTGGTGATTCTTTCGTTTTTGCTTGTATGGCTTGGTATAATGATATTCACAACTAAACCTGAGGAAGAAGAAGCTACAATTGAAAAGAATGAAGAAAAACATGAAGAAAAACATGAAGATAATAGAAAAAATACAATAGAAAAATATGAAAAAATGATAGCAGAACTGGAAGAAAAAATAAAAAAATTGGAAACAAAGCCAACAAATGACAAACTTTTGGATTGGCTTACTGACTTAAAAAGAGAAAATGAATTTCTGAAGATGAAAATGGCTCAGTTTGGAAACATTGGGATTGAGCCTTATAAATACGAAAATGATAAAATGAAACAGGAAATGGAACATTA
Source organism: Thermoplasmata archaeon (assembly GCA_021158865.1). Classification (GTDB taxonomy): domain Archaea; phylum Thermoplasmatota; class E2; order UBA202; family JdFR-43; genus JAGGXW01. Next base: position 3,628 of record JAGGSX010000096.1, on the reverse strand, counting down.
TAAGGAAAGAGTGAAAAAGCTTGAAGATGAGCTTGCTGAAATGAAAAACAACCTGAATTATTATAGAATTATGGTGAATAGATTACAGGGGAGATATACTATTATAAATAAATACAACTACAGGATGTGTATTCGCAATCCGGAGACAGGAGAATATCAGTATGAACTGGTAAAGCTTCCACAGGATTTTGACCCTTTTAATCCTACTTATATAACAAGGGATGGAATAGAAGTATATGAAGAATATGGATTGAGAATACCTACAAGGCTTGGAGATATAATAAGAGAGAATTTCAAGAAGGATGCATATCTAAAAGATTTTGAACTTGGCAGATGAATTGGACAGAGAAATACAGACCAGATTGTTTGAAAAATATCATTGGCAATAGACGTGCGAAGGAATTGCTTAAAAAATGGGCTGAAAAATGGGAGAATGACACTCCAGCCAAAAAAGCAATCATTTTATATGGTAAGCCAGGAGTAGGAAAAACAACGAGTGTTTATGCTCTTGCCAATGAATTTAATTGGCAGACTATAGAACTGAACGCAAGTGATGAAAGAAACAAGGATATCATAAAAAAAATAGCGTTTTCAGGAGCTGTTAATGAAACACTTTCTTACGATGGAAAATTTGTTCTTGGTAAAAAAAAATTGATTATACTTGATGAAGCCGACAATTTATATGAAAAGGAAGGAGATTATGGTGGTAAAAAAGCCATTATTGATACAATAAATGAAACAAGACAGCCCATAGTCCTTATAGTAAATGATTATTATCGGCTTGTAAAAGGAAATGGGCAGCCATTGAAAAATTTGTGCATGCCGATAGAATTTAAGCCAGTAGATGCAAGAGAAATAGTTTCTCTACTCAAAAAAATATGTATGGCAGAGAAAATAAAATTTGATGAAATGGTTTTATATGAAATAGCGAAGAGAAGCGGTGGAGACGTTAGAAGTGCAATAAATGATTTGCAATCCATAGCTTATGGAAATAAAATAGATAGGGGAAGAATAAAATACCTTGGATACAGAGACAGGCAAGAAAAAATTTTTATTGCTCTGCATAAAATTTTGAGGGCTAAAAAAATAAAAGATGCAACTAAAATTGCTTATAGAATTGACGAAAGTCCGGAAAATTTGATTTTGTGGATGGATGAAAATATACCAAATGAATATAGCCATCCCGCTGACTTAAATGCCGCTTATGAAATTTTATCTCGTGCAGATATCTTTCTTGAGAGAGCATGGAGAAAAAGATATTATGGGCTGTGGAGTTATGCAACAGAATTGATGACTGGCGGCGTTGCAGTGTCAAAAAAACATGTATATGAAAGATTCAATAAATATTCATTCCCAACATGGCTGCGGGGTATGGCGGCGGGTAAGCAGGCAAGATGGATGAAAGAAAGGATTGCAAGAAAGATTGGTATTGCTATGCATTGTTCAAAGAAGAAGGCAATGGACATGATACCCTTTGTTAAAAAGTTGCTGGAAAATGGAATGACATTGCCATTTGATTTTGATGAAGAGGAATTGCATTTCTTGATTGGAGAGTTCGCAAAAGGAATTTATGATAAGAAGGATAAAAAACAGGCAACATTGTTTTAATCATTTTTAATCATCAATAATATTATAATATATATTGCATTCATTTTTATGAATAATTTGGATGAAATTGCAGCTGAAATCGAGGATAAACTCAATGAGAAAGATGACTTGAGAGAAGTTGCCCTAAAACAATGCAGGGATATCATAAGACAGAGTAGAAAAAGCATCAAGAGAATCCATGGTGGAAAGCTAAAAGATGCAAAAAAACATTTAGATAAAGCCGTAAAAATGTTACAGGAATTAAAAGAAAATCTTAAAGAGCATCCAGATATTTTTACATCAGGATACATGGAAAATGCGATGCAGGAAGTTGCAGAAGGAGAAATTTTTCTTTCAATAGTTGAAGAAAATAATTTTCCTCATCCAGAAGAAATAGAAGTCAGCCACACTGCTTATGTCATGGGTTTGGCGGACGTAATAGGAGAATTAAGAAGAAGAGGAATGTATAAACTGAAAGAAGGAGATGTTGGAGAAGTTGAAAGAATAGTAGATGATATGGAAATGATATATGATAAAATATCTGAATTTGATTATCCTTCTGGTTTACTCCCATTAAAAAGAAAACAGGATGTAATGAAAAAAGTTTTAGAAAAAATGAGAGAGGAGCTGGTAATTTTCAGAAAAAGCAAAGAATTAGAGAGCAGGATAGATGCTCTGCTTCATAAATTAAGCAAAAAGAAAGAAGATATTGGATTGGATATTGATTCTCTACTCTGAATAAACAATTCCGTTTTTTATTACTTTCTCAACCAAATTTGAGCCAATATGATATGGGATGAAATTAGGAGAAGGAGCATTCAATATGATTATATCAGCATTCTTACCAATTTCAATACTCCCCGTTATGGCATCAATACCCAAAGATTTTGCTGCATTTATTGTAACGCCTTTTAAAGCATCAATAACTGGTATTTTCATTTTATATACCGCAAGCTGAATTATGAACTGCATATTCCCAACATAACAATTTGGATTCATATCTGTGGCGAGAGCTATTTTTAGACCAGCATTCATCATCTTCTTTGCATTTGGATAATCTTCATTCAAAACAAAGGGGGTAGCAGGCAAAAGGGTGGCGACGACGCCCGCATTTTTCAGTGCATTTATGCTATCATCATCTATCATCAAAAGATGATCAGCAGATTTTGCCTTTAATTCAGCTGCAAGTTTGCTGCATCCAATGCATGAAAACTCATCTGCATGTATTTTCGCTTCCATTCCATGCTGCTGTGCCGCCTTCAATATTTTTTTTGATTGGCTTACGTTAAAATAACCTTTTTCACAGAAAACATCTGCAAATTTTGCAAGTTTTTTTTCTGCAACAGCAGGTAAAATATCATTTACAACATAATCTGTATATTCATCTGCATTTATTTCAGGAGGAACAGCATGAGCAAGAAAAGTTGGTATGATGCTTGCTTTGCAATCAATTTCATTTATTGCTTCAAGTAATTTTATTTCATTTTTTTTGTCAAGTCCATATCCACTTTTTGCTTCTATTGTAGTTGTTCCATGAAAAAACATTTCTTTTGCTCTTTTCATCATTTCTTTTTTTATTCTTTCCTTGCTTGCTTTTTTTGTTTCATTTACAGTATATTTTATGCCCCCGCCTTTGCCTGCTATTTCTTTATAACTTAATCCATTTATTTTCCAATCAATCTCAAAATCCCTATAGCCAGCAAAAGCAATATGGGTATGGCTGTCGATGAAGCCGGGCATGACAAATTTTTTTTCAGCATCTATAATTTCTTCAGCTCTTTCATTTTTTCCTATGCTTCTTATTGTCCCATTTTCAATATATATGCTTGTATTTTTTATGAAATTATATCCATCAAACATGATTCCAATATTTTTTATCAGCAAATCCATGATATGATGAATCCATTATTTAAAAATTTAATGAAAAGATATTCCTTAGAATGTAGTATAAAGAAACTTGACTTTGCCAATTGAAAAATGGCAAAGTGCCATTGTATAATTTGCCAATTGCAATTTTTATTGCATTTTACCACCTCAGGTT
>JAGGSX010000008.1 GCA_021158865.1 Thermoplasmata archaeon | reverse complement strand
TTTATTAAATCATTTTTATATTTCTATGGCTTTATTAAAATCATTTTGGATTACGTATTGTCAAGTAACATCGGTAACATTTTTTGAAAAATATACATTGGCGGAACCATTCAACAAATTCCTGAAGCAGTGAAAGAATATTTTTATTTCCTCAATTATCATCAATGATTATGCGAGCATATTGTTTCCTTCCCTCTGTTATGAAGACTTCCATATCCATTTGCCATGGTCATTTGGTGATTTGGCTCTGAAATACATAAAAGGAGAGAATTTCGTGTAAAACCGTGATATGATAAATTTTGCTGTTGAATTGCAAAATATTTCATTAGAAACGAATTCCTTGATTTACGCCAGATAAAATGAATATCACTAAATCTTAGGAATATATAATAAATTGATGCAATATTGACTGCTATTGAAAGAAATTGGGAATACGATAGGTTTTTCAAAGCATTCGAATATCTTATTCCAGAAAACCGTAAATATTGAATAGGTATTTTTATCATGAAAAAATTGTTAATCCCTTTCCTTATCATTATTTTGCTGTCTCCACTCATCCATTCTAATAATTTAAACTGGAAAATTGGTGACTATTGGAAATACGAAATAACATGGTATGAGGAGACAGCCGAGAATCTTACCGCTAAGGGAGTTATCGCTGAGTATAAAGTGGTAGGAATAGAAAATATAACATTTTATGGTAAGAAATACCACGCCTATAGAGTAAAAGAAACTATGCGTTCACGTAACTTCACGAGTTTTTATTTTTACAGGGTAAGTGATTTAGCATACATTGGGGGTTATCCATACTGGAAAGTTGGTCCGCTTATTTACGATCTACCTATGGAAAAATTCAAATTTCAGGATGTAGGTAAAAAATGGAATCAGAGTATAACGGAGGTTAATGGAGGTCCTAATGGAGAAATATTCAGAAACAACACTTTGGTAATACACTACGAATGTATTGGAAAAAAAAGCATTAAAACAGGAGCAGGAAATTTTGAATGCTACGTGATAAAACAACAATACGAAAGTGAGCTAGACTCATATACTATAGATTATTTTTCCCCAGAAGTTAAAAATATTGTATTGGCAGAAAGTTACGAGAATGGTAAAAAGATTGGAAATGATATGGAGCTTATTTCCACATCATATCACAAAGAAATGATTGCCTACAAATACTATATTTATGTTTTTGCAATCACTGTTTTATTGCTAATTTTTATTACTATTATCAAAGCATCAAAGCCAAAAAATAAGTAGACTAACAAAAGGAAAAGAAGGAGAAATTTCATCTTTATCTGCTTATATGGCAGTTAAAGGCTTAGGGACCTTGCATGTATATCGGTATAGATACCTGACTGTGGCGAAACGACAGCATCTCCTTGGCAGTCACCATCCATTATTTCTCCTTTATTGATCCCACATATTTTAACAAATGCCAAGCCTGGAAATATCTCTCTTCCATAATCTAATACAGGAGAGCCACTGTCACCTAGAAGCGTTGAGTAGTCAATCAACTATTACTTGATTATAAAGAGTGGGAAAGAGAGTCCCATCATTGAATATCACATGAGTTAATAATACTGTTCCGCCGTGCCACCCCGATGAAATACCTGACATGTAAACATATTCACCATCCTAAGGATCATGGTAGCCAATTACAATTCCCAAATGATAACCATAAGGGAGAGTGTAAATGTAGGGTCCAACATTGCTGAAACTCACAAAAGCAGCATCTGAGTACTCTCCGCCACAGTCTGATACTTCCCCTGCTTGATATGGACAATCGGGCTGATATATAGGCATTCCTATAGGGGTTGATTCATGGTGCCACGTTTAGCAGACCAGCCCAACGTTGATTCCCACCAACCAGAATCATAATTTACGATTCGGTTCCTCCTTCAATAGGGCGATATTTATCGGTTCACCTGCATCACATGTCATTGCTAACTGACTACTTTTTTCAATAACCACAGGAACGTTTGTTATCCCGATAGATTTCGCTATAACATCAATTTTCGAATAGATTTTCTTTAATAAATCTTCGTCCATCTTATATTTCTCATACATTGAAAGCAGTAAATAGCCTTCTCCAACACCACATATAACCATTGGGCCGTTAGGATAACCATGTTGTTTTATAAGTATTTTATCTATTTTCCTATCTATCTCTTTGAGTTCATCCAGCCATTCCCACCTTTCTTCTTGTGTATCTAGTTTTGGAATTTTTCCATAAACTGTGGTTCTTGGTTTGCCTTTTAGTTCTTCAATAGTTTCTGGGCCAAAGTTAAGTATTGGTCTCTTCTCTTTGCCATAGAATAATTCTATAAGTTTTTCTAATGCACCAGTTTCATTGACTGTTACCTGATGGATTATATCCTTAACCATTTTGGCACTATCATCCTTACTCATGTTCATCCATGACCAAAAATTATCTGGAATATCACTCAGATAAACATCCGAAAGGTTCATTGTAGAAATGGTTTTTTCATTGATACCCAGCGATGCTAAAAAATCTGCTATCTCGTTTTTGGAAAGAAAAGGTTTCTCTTTACCTGCTATACCATTGACACCATTATTTGCTATTATTAAAGCAATTGCTATTCCAATGCCTAATATTTTCCATATTTTCATTCTATCGATAATATTGTAATACTTTGTTTTTTTTATATAATTTTTGCCAAGCAAAATTGTTCTTTCCCATCCCTCTGATAAAGGATAGGAAATTGATTTAGAAATGTTACCGACTTGTGCTTACTTTACAGACTACGCAAAGTTATAAAAAGGAAAAGATATATCATCATGAAACTGTTCGAATATCAGGGAAAAGAAATTTTCAGAAAATATGGAATAAATGTGCCAAAAAGCTTTCTTATTGAAAAAAAAGATGAAATTAAAAAAATTGACATGCCGTTTCCATGGATTATGAAAGCTCAGGTATTGGTTGGAGGTAGAGGAAAATCTGGAGGAATAAAATTTGCAAATAGTATGCAAGAAGCAGAAAAAAATTTTGATGAAATAATGCAAATGGAAATAAAAGGAGAAAGAGCAAGAAAAATACTGGTGGAAGAAAAAATTAAAATCGAAAAAGAATATTATCTGAGTTTTTTTCTTGACAGAAGCAGCAGGCAATACCTTATGATGTTTTCATCTGAAGGAGGTGTAGATATAGAAGAAATGGCTGAGAAAGTTAAAAAAATTTATGTAAACCCCATGATTGGCTTACAACCATATCATCTACGGTGCTTGCCAAAAGAAGCCCGCAATATAGCATCAAAACTATTCAAAATTTTTGTGGAAAATGATTGCGAGTTAGCAGAGATAAACCCTATGGCTGTTTCAAAAGGAAATATTATTGCCTTAGATTCAAAAATTATTGTAGATAACAATTCTTTATATCGCCACCCTGAATTGCCAAAAGAAACTTCTGAATTAACTCCTCTTGAAAAAGAGGCGAGAGAAAAAAATATTTCTTTTGTCCAGCTAAATGGAAATATTGGCGTCATAGCAAATGGCGCCGGCTTGACGATGGCTACTTTAGATGCATTGAATGAATTTAATGGTAGAGGGGGAACATTTCTTGACTTAGGTGGAACAGATAACCCTGAAAAAGTTAAGCAGGCTTTAGAATTGATTGTAAAAGCAAAGCCAAAGGTTATTTTAATTAATTTGTTTGGAGGGATAACAAAATGCGATACTGTAGCCAACGGCATAATTGAATTTATGAAAAAAAATGAAACTCCCACAATTGTAGCAAGAATAAAGGGAGTGAATGAAGATATTGCAAGGGACATGCTCAAAGATTATGTAATTGCAGTTGATTCATTTGAAGAGGTTGCAAAAAAAGCAGCTGAATTGGGTGATTAAATGGCGATATGGGTTGATAAAAATATAAGATTGCTTGTGCAGGGCATTACAGGACATCAAGGGCAGTTTCATACAAAAGCAATGAAAGAATTTGGAACAAAAATTGTTGCTGGCGTTACACCTGGTAAAGAAGGCATGGTTGTTCATGGAGTGCCAGTTTATAATAGCGTTGAAGATGCAATGGAAATGGAACCAAATGCAAGCATAATTTTTGTCCCTGCTCCTTTTGCTAAAGATGCTGTCATTGAAGCCCTGGATGCAGGAATTAAAACAATTGTTGTCATAACAGAGAATATACCTTTCCATGATGCAATGCAATTTGTCCATTATGGAATTTATAAAAAAGCTCGTATCATAGGACCAAATTGTCCAGGAATTGCATCTCCGGGCAAATCAAAAATTGGAATATTTCCAAATCAAATATTTAAGGAAGGGAGAATAGGCATAGCATCCCGTTCTGGCACCCTTACTTATGAAATTGTTGCATCTTTAACAAGCTTTGGCTTGGGGCAATCAACATGCATTGGCTTGGGAGGAGACCCGATAACTGGCTCAACTTTCATAGATGCATTGAAAGAATTTGAAGAAGACAACGAAACAGATGCCATAGTATTAATAGGAGAGATTGGAGGAACAGCAGAAGAAGATGCAGCAGAATATATTGAAAGACACATCAGCAAACCAGTATATGCATACATTGCAGGCAGGACGGCGCCTCCAGGCAGGCGAATGGGGCATGCAGGCGCAATAATAATGGGCGGGAAGGGAGATGCAAAATCAAAGATGGAAGCATTGAAAAAAGCGGGAGCGAAAATTGCAAAATTTCCTATAGATATTGCAAGATTGATAAGAGATGATAAGGTCATTTAATAAATGGAAGCCATGTATAAGTGATAAAGCAATTGTGGATGAATTAGCTGTAATTATAGGAAATGTCATCGTTCATGATTTAGCTTCTATATGGCCTTGTGCTATGATAAGGGGAGGGAAAAATGCTGTTGTAATAGAAAAAAATGTGGCAATAATGGATAGGGCATTCATAGAAGCCCATAAAAAAGTTGTTGTTGAGGAAGGGAGTATAATTTCTCATGCAGCCATCCTGCATGGAAGCAAAATAGGAAAAAATGTTTTGATTGGCATAGGAGCAATCGTTTTAGAAGTCAGCATTGGTGACAATAGCATTGTTGCCGCTGGCTCTGTTGTAACCAAAAATTTTGATAAAAATTCTTTTATTGCTGGCATTCCTGCAAGAAGGATAAGAGAAGTGAAAAAAGAAGAAAAGGAGAAAATAAAGGAAACCCTGAAAGAAATTAGAGAAAATGCAAAATATTTATCGGTGTAGTTATTTACCAAGCCATGTTTTTTCTATTGCTATTGCATTCATCTGCATCTTTATATCCGATAATGTAAGAAGGGTAATTGCTTCCTCCTTGCTTCCGTTCTCAATAAGTTGTTCTGCTTTTTCTTCTGCTTTCATTGTCTCAGAAATAATGTCATCTTCCACTTTTTCACACAAATTTGTTAAATTTCCATGACCATATTTTTGCAATAATTTTAAAGCAATTTCTGAAGCTTCTCCATTTTCGTAGGCATCGTATATATCAACATCACATATATGCACAGGAATGAATATAGAAGAGCATTGGTCGGCAGCAAACCATAAACTGCTTAACAAATTGGCATACTTGGAAGAAATTTTATATATGGTGGCGGCTTCGTATCCCCCCTGACAAATTCCTCTTAATCCGCCTAAATCAGCACTATGAATACGTGACCAATTTATCATATCTTTTAAGTCAATATTTCCATATCTTTTCATTACAATTTCTTTCAATTTTTCTTCCCACATAAAATATTTATAACAAACGAAAATTTTGGCTTCATTATTTTTTATATCTTTTAATTCAATCCAGAAATTCCCGATGGGCTTTCCTTCTCCTAAATGAATTCCTTCCCACAATCCAAATGGATACATTCTTGCAATAATGGAATTATTATTAATGGCGGTAATATATATTCCAGTTATTGAGCCCAAATTAATTTTTTGCCCAGCTCTAATCCATCCTGTAAATTTTGAGTTAAAATTGGAGGCAACAAAAAGAGGATAAATAATATGCTCTTTCCATAACATTTTTGGGTAATTTGATTGAATTTCAACACCATTTTTAATATATCTTACTTTAAAATTGAAGGCATCTCCCTCAATAATAGCTCCTTTATTTGCCTCAGCTACAAATATGTTTTCCGCTACAGAAGAAGCATGCATTTTTGTTACAACATCTTCAAGCATTGAAACGGCTTCTTCAATATTATCAGCAGATTGCGCAGCATATCTCATCCAATCAAAATCATCCCATGCATGTCTTGTGGGATTGACAAGATAGTATAGAGTATCGGCGTCGCTAAAGGCAAGGCCGGCGTCACTTAAAAGCATTCCTGGCTTTGTTATATTTGGCGGTTCATCTCCTTTTGTAGTTGTTCCAATAAATTTATGACTCACTCTAAAATGTATCTTCAGTCCCGTCCATGGGCGATGATAATTGTATTCATAGCCTTTCGGAATAGAACATAAAACTTGATAGCCCTGTCTTGCTGGGTCTCTCACTTTCAATAAAAGAGTATAGTTTCCAGATGTTGCATTGCCAATTGCCATTATATTTTTACACTCTCTCCGAATTGGTGCATCATATTGCTTTACTATATCGCTCTTTTCGTTTTTTATAATAAAAAAAGGGTTTGCTACATTTGTGAATAAAATTAAAATTATGATAGCTGCAACCATTTTAAATTTCATACTAACTTACAATTTTTATGCATAAATAAATTTTAGGATGATTAGCTCTTTTCATCTGTTTTTATTATACTTGCCATACTTCCAAGAATTCCAAGGCTTACCATAACTGCCGTTATTGAATATATTCCTATGTCTGCCCATACGTGGTATTGCAATCCCCATGCAATGTAAAATATTATTCCAAGCACTAATACAAGCATGGATAATATCATCCCAGCATTTAATTTTAATTCTATTTTCATTTTAATCCCTCTATATTTTAATGGGAGCACTGGGATTTGAACCCAGATCAGCGGGTCTCTTCTATGGGTCATCGCTCCAGTTACTCCTCACAATTCAGATGACCCTCTTTTAATCATCCCCATAACTGGAGCCCGCTATGATCCCTGGCTACACCATGCTCCCACAACGGTAATACTACAACCCATTTAAATTTTTTATGTGTCCTCAGAAAATTAACAAATTTAAAAAATAAAGGGGAAAAGATTATTTCAGGCCAATCACAAGTGGACCAAGTAGAAAGCCGTTTACTGTCTTCGATGCCCCTCCAGCCCTTATGTTTACTGTGATGGGACCAATTCCAAGTGGGAAACCACTCTTTATTGTCTGTTGTGCTCCTGGAGCAAGGCTATCTATTGTTCCTTCTGCATGTTTTCCAAGTATTACGAGAGAGCCACTTATGTCAATACTCCATGTAATATCCTTTGCTTCTTTTGTTCCTGTATTCGCTATTACTGCGGAAACACCAATTCCTCCAGATACACTCTGAATAACTATTTTCGGAGCTGGCAATGTTGCATAATATATGTCCTCATTTCCATTTCTCGTATCTGTCCATACTATATTGCCACCAGATATGTCTGCAGTATTTGGTATATCCGCAACACTTCCATCAACATCATTTATCTTTTCTGGCTGGCTCCAGGTTGCGCCGCCGTCATGTGATGCAACTAAATAAAGATTCTTTTCGTCTGTGTTTACGTATATCACATACACATCATTTCCATTAGAATATATGGCAGGATGCTTTTCATTTGCCTGCGAGGATGTTATATCAGTGCTTTCCCAGTTTGCACCACCATCATGGGAGTAGTAGCAGTATACATCATAATTTCCTGCTTTATCAGAAGAATATACTACATATATATTATTCCCATTTGCAGATATATCGGGCTCTATTGCATCATAAGAAGAGTCGCTTTCTATCCAGAATTGATTATCTGCATATTCTATATCTGGTTGTGCTTCATAAGTTGTCCATTTAATTGCTATTCCATCCCTTCCTGTATCGCTATTTGTTGCCTGAAATACCACTCCATATACATGATTGTTATCTCCCCAGCTTGCACCTCTTATAATCTTTGCTGGGCTATATGCTCCTATAACAGATTGTGCATCATAGTATACATATTCTCCATAGAAATCGAGTGGGGATGGTGTAAAATAAAGCCAGTTGCATGTCTGGACATAACCGCCCGAATCAGAAATAAATGGAATAACGCCGACATTTGTTCCATCTTCCAGATTCATGAACATCAATGAGGAATATGTATGTTCTGTGTTGCCAGAGCCAGTTAATCCTGCTGCACTCCATCCGCTCGGGTCCGTTACATCTGGAATTGTGTAAACAATGTTATATCCTGCTGTATATCCTGCAAAAACACCGACCAAAAGATTTGCGTATGGGTCAAATTCCAATTCATTTCCATATTTTATTCCTTCCATGTCTGTAAATAATTCCATGTTTGTCCATGTTGTTCCATCAGAAGAATATGCTCCGCATATTACGTTTTCAAAAACACTTATATCTTTTGTATATGCAATGTAATAAACCCCATTTGGATCTGTGCCCACTGATGGATTATGCTCATCTTCATTACCAGATGTCACCTGAATGTTTCCGCCATCGGAAGTCATTGTATATAAAACTTTCGCGTTTATTGGCACTGCCTGCATTCCATTTTCTTCATTTACCGCCTTTCCAGGTAGCGTAAAGCTTGTTGCTAACATTGCAAACGCTACCAACCCTATTACCAATATTTTCTTCTTCATTTTTTGCCTCCAAATATATATACATTTTGGTTTATATAATTAACTGTCAAAACATTAGCGAGGAAAGGTTTTTAAAATTCATGTCATATCTAAACATG
>JAGGSX010000057.1 GCA_021158865.1 Thermoplasmata archaeon | reverse complement strand
TGAAACACCTTTCTTTATAAGAAAGGGGTTCTTGGGATGAAGCACTTTTTCTTTTGAAGAAAAAGGGCTCATTGATGTCAGTATTCTTGCTCCTTCATTGTCTATATATCCCTCATATATTTTGCCCTTATTCATAAAAAAGTTTTTCATTTCCTTGCTCCATTTTGCGAAAATTGAATTTCCAATCATGCACATTGAAGCCATGCCAATTTTATTTGCTTCATCTATCAGCTTTTTTATTTTTCTATCCATAAGCCCGCTTTCTTCAGCAAATGTTCTCGAAAGATAGAAGAAGTTGTTAAAGCTTGGTTTTCTCAAAAATTCTTTTAAACAATGCCTGCCTGCTTCATTTATTCTATCAACAGCTTTCTCATTTTCAAGGACAGCCTTTGTCTTCAATGGTGAGCCAACAACAGCAATTAAAATTTTTTCATTCATATCCCATTTCTTTATTTTTCCATTCAATCCTTGCTCAACTCTCGCTTCCATACCCCCATAGAACGATGAAATGACATCTCCAAGCCCCGTTTTGTTTCTAACCTCTGCAATATGTGCAAATTCCATGGCTTTTTTATATGGCATCGAAAGGATATGGGCGGCGCCCATGCAGGCGGCGAGCGTGGATGAAGCACTTATTCCAAATCCCTGAGAAGATGGCAACTCGTTTTTTATTCTTACTTTAAATTTTTTTTTGAAAAAGCTCAGAGCATCTTTTGTTACTTTCGCCTTTTTGACTATGGAAGTTTTATTTGCCAGCTCAATGGTTGCATAGCTTCCAAGTGTTATGCTAATTCCAGCTCCTCTTGAACCACTATTTTTTTCATCTTTGCCATAAAATACTTCAAAAAATCCTGTTATATGGGCAGGAGAAAATGATATAACTTTCATATTAAATCAACTATATACTTTGCAACTTCATCTTTTTTTCCTTTATATTCCTTCATCATATTTTTTCCAATAATCCAAATTTTTGTGTCTTCGCTTCTTATGGCAGAGAAAGTGTTTGCAATAACATAATCAGCTTTGTCTTCAGCCATTCTTTTTTTTGCTTTTTCAATGACATTGCCTTCATCATCAAGTTTAAATATTATTAGCTTGCCAGCAATTTTTCTGAGCATTGGATTTATTCTAATGGCAGGTTTCAATTTTAAATTTATTTCCTTATCAGATGAAATTTTCCCGCTAAATTTTTCTGGAATAAAATCAGATATGGCAGCACAATTTATCACAGTATCATATTTTTCTGCATTTTTTATAAGTTCAATCAAATCTTCAATGGTTGAAAAATTTTTTCCATTCATATATGAAGGGCATTCTATATTTCCGCACCATATTTCAACATTTCTGCATCTTTCATAAGCCTCTTTGGCAATAGCTTTAGCCATTTTTCCAGAAGAAAAATTTGTTATTGCTCTCACATTGTCAATAGGCTGCATGGTTGAACCTCCTATAATAAGAACTCTGGCATCAATACTTTTTCTTATTGCTTTAATAACATTTTCAACTATTGTTTCTATATCTGCCATCTTTGCTTTACCTTCTTCAATCTTTGGTTCTATAAATTTTATTCCCTTATCCATACATTTTTTTATATTTTCTTTTAAAAATAGATTTTCATACATTTTTTTATCCATTGAAGGAGCTATCAAAATTTTTTTATTTGACAATGCAAAAGTTGTTATCACATCATCTGCTATTCCATTTGCAATCTTTGAAATTGTATTTGCAGTGCATGGAGCTATCAGCATGGCGTCAGCTTTTATTAAATGCTCCACCATACCGGTCAGTTCAATCAATGGCTTTTCTCCTGTTGCAAATTCTATGGCATTTGGATGAATTATTTTTGTTGCATCTCTGCTCATCAATGGTTTAATACTTGCTCCATGTCTTATTAATTCCCTTGCAATTTTAACTGATTCAACAGCAGCTACGCTTCCTGTAATCCCATAAATTATTTTTTTTCCCTTCAATTTTTTTGACTTTGCTCCTTTTATAATCCTGCTTGGATGCACAATATTAATACAAATTTGGCTATAAAAGACTATTCAACCATTATCAATCCATAGATAACACTTTCATCAAATTTTATATCAACAATGGAAGATATTTCAATACCTATTGCATCTATTGATGGTCTGACTTTTTCTTTCATTGGGCAATAGCCATTTTCCTCAAATTCACATTTCTCACATAGATTGCAAGCTCCGGGAAATAGAGCGAAGACATAAGGGTATTTTTTAAACAATTCATTTTCTCTTTTTAGTAAATAAATTAAAGCCTTCCTTTTCTCTTCTTCAAAATTTTCCATACTGATTTTAAATTTTATCAGAATGGCTTTTTTGTATGAGCTAATCCATTCTTTTGCTTCTTTCCAGCTTGGAACATAGGGAGGGCATGAAAGCCGTTTATTATAAAATTTGCATATCCTGCATTTCCATACTGGACGGGGCGAAACTTTAATTTTATCTGCATCAATTTCTTTCTCCCATATTACTTTCATTTTTCCTGTAAATTGAATATGTTAACCCTTAGAATATTTTTTTATCAGTAACCATGAAAAACTCTCAAAAGAACCGGATTTCAGAAAGGCAGCTATAAAAAGTATATTTTTATTGAATCATAGGCAAAAGCATTACCATTTAATGCTTTAGCCATTATTTCATGCTCTCCTACTAAATCTACATGCCATTTATATGGTGGTTGCATGTCTTCAGCTTTCTCTTTCCCATCTACGTAAAACTTTACTTCTTTTGCATCCATAGCATAAGCTTCAACATCTATTCCCCCTATGACAATATTTTTTTTGCATGGCAATATGGCTTTTCCTTCAACATAAATCATTGGAAACAAATTGTTTGGTTTATCCATAAATATTGATGTTCCATTTACTGGAGGGAAATCGCTGTCTGCAATATTGCAAGCCCATGCCATACCGCGTCTCAAAATCCACCAATTATATCCCAATAGAGTTTCGTTGCCTCCTGTCCATTTATAGAGATATTTTTCCATAAACAAGGTATATTTTGTCCTCCCAGGAAATTCTTCAACATGCCCTCCTATCATGGTGGGTTCTTCAGGATGGGGACCAAACAAAACAATCCTGCCTTTTCCATATTTTGTAATTATACCAGCATACTGTCCTTTTATATCTGTTTTTATTGCTCCGTCTTTATACCACTTACCATCTTTTTTATACCAATGATGAATGGGAGCTTTTTCGCTCGGCTCTTCTGCATAGAATGCAATTGGCTCAACTTCAGGAAGATTTCTGTTATTTGCTGGATACATACCGGGACCGCCTTCATATCTTATTATACGAGGATTATCTGGAGAGGGAGATAAAATCGAATTATTTCCAAATCTGCATTTGAGGGGAACCCCTCCTTCAATGCCAGATGTTTTATAAAGATACTGCCATTCCTGACTTTGGTCATCGTTTATATATACATTTGCCACCTTGAGCACAGCATCATTTATTACATAATCTATTGGATTTTTTGGTCTTTCATATCCCATACTCGCTTCATTTGCGCCGCCGCATATCCCCATATAGCCGCCGCCGTTGGCAATAAATTCTTTTACCTGTTTCTTCCATAAATTTGATATACCATATAAATACTGTCTTCCACTTGCTCCTATAACAAAGGCGTCATAATTTTTTAGCTTTCCTTCTATTATATCCATCTCATTTACTTGACTAACCTCGAAAATATATGTTTTTCCATTTGCATTCCATCCATATCGTAGAGAAATTTCAAGAACTTTAACAGCAGGCACTATAGAAGGATATACTGCTATTTTTTTATAAATAATATCTTCTCCTTTTCCATGATTTACGTATGGAAATAAAAGAATTATTATAATGATGGCAATCATGAACCTCTTCATAATGGTTAAAACATTTCTTGTTAAAAATAGTTGCGTTGTCTCCTAATTTCTATTAATTCCTTCTATCTGATGCTTTCTCCAACAAGAAAATTTCTTTTGCAATTTTTCCACCATTATTTTATGTTTATTGTAATAATATGTTGGATATCCTTCGTTTCATCTTCTTCCTTCAACCATTCTGGCTGTGTATTTAAGAAACAACAAAAGCAAGATAAATTATGGTATCAACTCCTTCAAAAATATTTTTTATATCTCTGCTCCTGATATCCATTCAATGATATTCAAGCAGCTGTCCTTGTTATTGCAACATCCATGCAAAGCTATGCAAAAAGCTTAAAAATTACCTGCCGCCTGCTCCCCCGCCGCCGAAGCCACCTCCCCCTCCGAAACCGCCGCCGAAACTGCTGCCACCTTTACTTGTCATTGAGGAATATTTTCTGTTTGCATTTGAATGGATGACAGCAAAATATGCATAAACGTAGGGCAGATTCTCCGCTTCTGGAACATTTACATTGAGTTCTTTAAATTCTTTTGCAACCTTTTTTTCTATGCCCAAGGCTGTTGCATAAACAAGCCATTCCTTCCATATTGAAATATCCTTGCTCCCATATTTTTTGAGCTGAGCTAAGTCAAGAAGGAAATTTTTGAAAGCATCCCATTCAAGCTTTTCCTTATAATATTCTTTTTTCCAATGTCCGAATAGCGTTGAAGGGGCAAAAATTGGGATAATAAACTGAATTAAGAGGAAAAACGAGAAGGAAAATGGAGAAAATAAAATTGGATATGTATTAAAATATGAAATGAAAAGAAATAAAGATGCCATGAATAAAATTATTGGAATAACAAGGAATTTTGCCATTAATATGCGACCATTCACTATAAACTCCTTTGCATCTCTTACCACATAGAATGCATTTAAATCATCACGCAACCTTGTTATCTCTCCAACTGTATCTGCTTCATTTATCCTCCTATTAAAATCATTTACTGAAAAAATGCCGTTAGATGAATATTTCTCGAGAAATCTAATAATCTTTCTTTCATAGGCATCAAGCCCTTCTTTTTTGATTATCTTTATTCTCACATCATTTCCATGCTCAATTTCTATTATTTTACGAAGGCTCAAATCAAGCAAGGTTGCATAAAAGCCATGTTTATCAAATTTTGTTGCATCTCCTTTAAAAAGCAAATTGACCTGCCATGGTTTTCTTTTTTTGGGAACAAAGCTCAAATATTCTGGAACAACAAATTTTCTCTCCCTTCCATAGAAAAAGTATATAAAAAGCAATATTGCTGGAAATGCAAAAACAAGACTTTTTATAAAAATTGAATAGGAATAAGCAAGTTTATAGTGAAAACAATATTTTTCATTTGCATTTATTGTTTTTTCTTTGACATTTTCCACAGTATATAAAAACAATGGATTTACTTTTTTTAACAAAAATTCCACTTCTATCAATCCATTCTTCTGGCTTTTTCCTCTGAGGACATAATCACTTCCATTTTTTTCAATTTTCATTGGAGGATGGGAAAATATGTCAGTGATGCTTCCATTGTCATGAATAACGATTTCAAAATTTTTATATGGAACATGCTTGCTTGCAAATTTTATATTTATATGATAGAGATTCCCATCATAATGGATGGGAGGATATATTTTGTATGCAAATCCTATTGTATGCGAACCTTTTTCATATCCATCTGGATTGTAGCATCCTGCCTCATTATTATATGCTTTTTCATACACTTTATATGAATAACTTTCATCTGAAACATAAACATCTCCGTCATAATCTTTAATATATGGAATGTATGAACAATTTATTGAAAGAAGCTCAACATAGGGCTTAAAATAGCTTTTGTTGTAAAAAAGAGGTGCGTTCCATGTGCGATAAAGCATTGTATAATCCCCTTTAACATCATATTCATAGCTTTCGTTTAAATATCCATTGATATAAAAATCTGCTTTATATTGCTTCACTACAAGCTTGCCGCCATATTCAAAATAATTTGTTGCATGAAAAGCGAGAAAAGCGAGAGATAAAGATATGACTATGATAATGAAAAGTTGTCCATCTTCCTTCAAACCTCCCACCTTAATTCTGGCTTTTCCTCCTCAAATTGTAAATAATCAAGTTTTTTAAATCCAAGCATTGATGCAATCATGCTGGATGGAACCACATCTGTCATGGTGTTATATTCCTGAACAATGTTGTTATATGTATAGCGATGCCTTGCTATCTCATCTTCAATGCCTGTAACGGCATCCATGAGCTTGTTCACCGTTTCAGATGTCTTAAGCTCTGGATAATTTTCGACTGCAACTTTTATCTCGCCAAGCAGACGCCTTACTTCGGCATCAATTTCTCGTATTCCTTTAACATTGCTTTTCATTACTTGGCTACGCATTTTCGTTATATTTTCAAGCGTTGACTTCTCAAATTTTGCATAACTTTTAACGCTGTCAACAAGCTCTGAAAGCATATCAAGTCTTTTTTCCAATGCAACTTTTATCTGACTTAACGTGGCGTCGGCAGCATTTTTAAGGCGTTTAAACTTATTGTATATTGCAATCGTGTAAAAGAAAAATATGAGTATCGCTACAATAATTATGCCAGCTATTATAATTCCACTCATAATGTGTAACAAAGTCAATTTTAAAAAATTTGTGAAAAGATTTCCAAGGGATGTAGCATTGAAATTGAAAAATCAATCCGATTTTAATTGTTTTGTCAAAAATGATAGATGAATTTTAGACAGTAGCCAATAATGGGATAGAAAAGGGATTACTGTTTCAGATAACGGAATTTCTTCCATTATACTCTCAATTCAAACTCACTATTTACATGAGCAATCCTATAAGGGATATAAAATCCTTCACTATTTTCTCATCGCCTCTTTGAATATTGGCACAGCAATAGACAGCATTACAGCACCAAATATTAGCATGATTATTACTTCAGTTGATATTATGGATATGCCTGCACCAAATATCATTGCTTTTCTCAATGCAGTTGTTGCATAGGTTAATGGAAGGGCATAGGCAATATATTGCATATACCATGGCATCTGTTGTATTGGAAAAAACACACCGCTCAAGAACATCATTGGAAACATAAGGGTCATCATCATCATGGAAGCAGTTTCTTCTCTATCTGCAAAAGATGTTATTAATATTCCCAATCCAACAAAACTGAATACTTCTAAAAGCAAAAGAAAAACTACAAGGAGAATATTTCCATGAATGGTCACTCCAAACAAAAAAATGGCAAGCAATAAAACAATGAATGCCTGAATCATTCCTCTTGTTGTTTGAGATAAAACCTTTCCTGTTATTATTGCCCACCTTCTAACGGGAGCCACCAATATGCCATCCAAAGTCCCAACATCACGTTCATAAGAAATTGCATGTGGTAATCCAGTCATAAGTGCTGTCATTATTGTCATCGCCATCACGCCCGGCGCCACAAATTGGAAGTAGTTTGATTTTGTATTTATGATTGTTTTAACTGTAGCATGATATGGCTTCACCATTGCAAGACTGTAATTCAATGATACATTGTATGTCATGTTTAGCCTATGCATTGCTGCATTTGTCCCCATCTCATCAATTATTTTGCTTAAAACGGCTTCCAACTGCATGGATAGCTGTGGTATAGATGGGTCTGTAACAATTGTTATATTTCCCTGCCTTCCATTCATTATTGACGAAGAAAAATCCGAAGGAATTATGATTCCTCCATTAATTTTGCCTTCTTCAATTTTGTTTTTTATGTCTTTAAAATTTTTGCAATAACTGATTTTCATCATGCCTGTTTTATTATTTATTTCATTTAGTCCCATAACAAACATATTTCCCATTGTAATATTATTCCATCCTGTATCCAAATTTGCTATCGCTACTGGAACATCGTTTATTGAACTGCTTGAAGGGAATACAAAGCCAACCATCCCCATCATGAATAAAGGCATTAATATCAACATGAATAATCTCATTCTGCTTCTGCTAAATTCCAGCAAATCTTTCCATGCAATCCAAGCACTATCAACAATTACTTTTTTTATATTCATTTTATCACCTTATTCTATTTTTTATTTTTCTATGTCTGGGGTTAATTTTTACTTTTTCAGATGCTTTATCTCTTATTTTTCTTCCTGTAAGATACAAAAATACATCTTCAAGAGTTGGTTCTATGTTTCTGACCAACCTTATTTTTCCATTATTTTTTCTAATAGTGTCAATTATATCATCAAATGCTTCATCACCTGAAGCATGTATTTTAACACATGTATCATTTTCTGTGGCAACGGCTTTAATACATGAAAGAGAATTAATTTCAGAAATCATTTTACTTGTAAGATTTGGAATGTCTAACTCAATTATTGTATCTCCTGCCACCATCTTTTTTAAATTTTCTGGAGTATCAAGAGCCACTATTTTTCCATGGTCTATTATGCCTATTCTGTCGCATAATATTTCAGCTTCTATCATTATATGGGTTGTTAAAATTATGGTTGTATTGTCTTCAATGTTTATCCTGCGTATAATTTCTCTAATTTCACGAGTTGTTTGTGGGTCCAAACCAAGCGTCGGTTCATCTAAAAATAGAACTTCAGGCTGATTCAAAAGAGCTCTTATAACATTGATTCTCTGCTTCATGCCAGTAGAAAATGTCCCTATCTGATGTTTTGCCCATTTTTCCATGCCCACAAATTTCAGCAATTTGTATATTCGCCTGTTTAAAACATCATCAGGTATGCCATACAATTTTCCATAAAATTTAAGATTCTCCTCAGCAGTAAGCTGGTCATACATAATCATCTTCTCAGATACAAGTCCTATGTGTTTCCTTACCTCATCATCCTGCTTTAAAACATCATAGCCTGCGATGGTGGCGCTGCCGCCAGTCGGCTTTGTGAGGGTTGCAAGCATTCTTATTGTTGTTGTCTTTCCAGCTCCATTTGGTCCAAGCAAGCCAAAAATTT
>JAGGSX010000071.1 GCA_021158865.1 Thermoplasmata archaeon | reverse complement strand
ACATAAGCACTTACATGACAATTTCTTTATTCATTCTGATTAAATCGACAAACCCAGCAAAATGAAAAGGTTTTTAAATGACAATTATATTCACCTCTTGCATTAGTTTTAGGAGGATAAATTGAAATACACAAGATTTGAAAGGGCTCGAATCATAGGGGCTAGGGCGCTACAGATAGCTATGGGAGCCCCGCTTTTAATAAAGCCCCCGGAAGGCATGATTGACCCAGTTCAGCTGGCCATAATTGAATTTGAAAAAAGGGTTATTCCAATAACTGTTAGGAGAAGGGGAAAATTTATAAAAGGTAGTGTAGTATAGTGAGACGATGGAAGAAAAATTAGAAGAGAATTTACTTGTTCCGGAAGAAACGTATATATCATGTGGAGTTGAAATAGGAACACAGCAAAAAACAGCCCACATGGAAAAATTCATAGCAAAAGTTAGGAGCGATGGGCTATATATAATAGATATACGACAAACTGACGCAAGAATAAAGGCGGCGGCGAAGCTGCTGGCGAGATATGAGCCAGACAGAGTACTGATTGCTGCTGTTCGCCATTATGCGAGAAAGCCAATATTAAAGATGGCTGAAGCATGTGGTTTCATTTCGATGCCTGGAAGATTTTTGCCTGGAACTTTAACAAATCCAATTTCAGATAATTATAGAGAAGTTGATATATTGCTTGTAAATGATCCAATAGGAGATAAGCAGGCTATGAATGAGGCAATAAAAGTTGGTATTCCAATTGTTGCCTTATGTGATACAAACAATGAGAGCAGATTTATTGATTTAATAATTCCTGCAAATAATAAGGGAAGAAAGGCACTTGCTTTGATATACTGGCTTCTTTCGAGAGAAATATTAAAAATAAGAGGAGAAATAAAAACTTACGATGAATTCAAATATGCTGTCGAAGATTTTGAAGCAGAGTTTTAAATACCTTGAGTAAAAATTATTATCCTTTTCTGCATTACTTTTAATGAATGTTTTAGTTGTAGGAGGTGGAGCAAGAGAGCATGCTATATGTTCCGCTGTTAAAAGAAATGAGGCAAGGCTTTATTCCGTCATGAAAAATTTAAATCCTGGAATAAAAAAAATTGCTTATGATTTTTTTCTTCATAACGAAACTGATATTGAAAAAGTTGTTGAATATGCTTCAAAAAATAAAATCGAGCTTGCCATAATTGGACCGGAATCGCCTGAAGAGGCAGGATTGACAAATGCTTTACAAAAAAAAGAAATAATGGTCGCCTCTCCCACCAAAGAAGCAGCGGAGATAGAAACGAATAAAGAATTCATGAGAAAATTAATGGAAAAATATGGTATAAGAGGTGGTATAAAAAATAAAGCTTTTTCTAACATTCAGCATGCAAAAGAATTTATTGAAATGCTCGATGGAAATGTTGTAATAAAGCCCATTGGTCTTACAGGAGGAAAAGGGGTAAGAGTGGCTGGTGACCATTTTGATACAATAGAAGGAGCAGTTAGTTATGCAGAAGATATAATAAATAAAGGTATAGGGGGTAGGCATCGTGTCTTAATTGAAGAAAAGGTGGTTGGAGAAGAATTCACACTTCAAGCTTTCTGTGATGGAAATTCAATATACCCGATGCCTGCTGTGCAAGATCATAAAAGATTGTTGCCCGGCGACATGGGACCAAATACAGGCGGCATGGGCTCATACTCACATAAAAGTGGGTTGCTTCCTTTTATGAGTGCAGATGATTATGAAGAAGCTGCAACCATTTTGCAGAAAATTGTCGATGCATTGAAAAGCGAGGGAAGAATATACAAAGGTGTGATATATGGTCAGTTCATGTTGACTGGAGAGGGCCCAAAAATAATTGAAGTGAATGCAAGATTTGGAGACCCAGAAGCAATGAATATCCTTCCCCTCCTTAAAGGAAATTTTGTTGAAATAAGTATGAAAATGGCTTCAGGAAATTTAAGAAGTAAATACATTGATTTTATCAACAAGAGCACTGTTTGCAAATATGCTGTTCCAGAAGGATATGGAATAAATCCAAAAGAAGGAGAAAAAATAGAAGTGGATGAAGAGGGAATTAAAAAATCAGGTGGAATTTTATTTTATGCATCTGTAAATGAAAAAGACGGGAAAATTTACACAACAAAATCAAGGAGCTTGGCTGTTGTTGGGATATCAGATGAAATAGAAGATGCAGAGAAAATATGCGAAGCTGGATTAAGGCACATAAAAGGAAACGTTTTTATAAGGCACGATATAGGAAAAAAAGAAACCATTGAAAAAAGAATAAAACATATAGAGATGTTGAGAGGAATATGATAAATATTTATATCGTTGGAACAGCAGGCTCGGGAAAAACGAGTTTAACATATACATTCAATGAATGGTGTCATCATCAGAGTTATGATTCAATAGCAGTAAACCTTGACCCGGGTGTAACAAATTTGCCTTACTCTCCAGAGATAGATGTTCGGGAATGGCTCTCTCTCGAAAAAGTTATGAAAGAATATAAGCTTGGTCCTAATGGTGCACAAATTTTATCTGCAGATTTACTTGCTTTAGATGCAAAAATTCTTGAAGAAAGATTGAATGAGTATAGAGCAGACTATGTTATATTTGATACCCCGGGACAACTTGAATTGTTTGTATTTAGAAGTGCTGGGAAGGTTATAATAGAACAGGTTGGCAAAAAAAATTCAATTGTTCTATTTTTGATTGATCCTTCTCTTTCAACAACACCAACAAATTTTGTTTCTCAATTAATGCTTTCTGCTATAACCCAATTCAGGCTTGATGTTCCAATAATAAATATTCTCACAAAAAAAGACCTCATAGATAAAAATGCATTGAAGATGATAATGGAATGGAGCGAAAAACCCGAAAGATTGCATGATGATTTATTAGTAAAGCATCCTTCATTATATTATCAGTTAAGTGAAGGAATAATGAACGTTATAAAAGAAATGGAAGCACATACATTGCTCATACCAACTTCATCTGAAAACTGGGATGGAATGGAAGATTTATATTCAACAATACAACAGATATTTTATGGGGGAGAAGATTTGGAGAAAAAATGACTTGCTCAAGCAGTTTCAGGCATCTTCAAATTGCTGAAGGCATGCGCCGCCGCCTGAATGAACTCTTTGTTTTCTTCATACCACTTTTCCCATTTCTGTAATTTGTTTTTTGTCTCATCCAATTCTTTTTTTGTGTCTTCATATACTTTGTATAATTTTGCAAGTCTTTCCTGTTCTTTTCTATATAATTCTTCTATTTCATCATATTTTTCTTTATATTTTTCATAAGCTTTGTAAGGTTCAAGCTCTTTTACTTTTTCCCGCAGTTCTTCAGCCTGCTTTTTATATGGAATGTATTGCCTTAACTCCTCTACTTCTTTTTCAAAACTGCTCCTCTTTTCTTTTTCTCTCGCAAGTTCTGTTTTGATTTCCTGAATTTCTTTATTTTTTTCTTCAAGCTCGTCTTTTATTTTTTCAAGTAAATTTATATCTTCTTTCAGTTCTTGCATTTCTTCAATTTTCTTTTCAAGATTTTCTATTTCTTCCTCTCTTGCTTTTATATCTTCTTTTAAAGCTCCTATCTGTCTATTTACTTCTGCAAAATCATCTTCCTGCTTTTTATATGCATCCCACAATTTTTCAAGTCTCATTTGCTCTTTCTCCAGCTCATTTTTATATCTTTCTGCTTCCTGCAATGCCGTCATTGCTCTTTCTTCCGCTTCATTCAATCTTTTTTTCATTGAATCCATCATTGCTTCAATTCTTTCAATTTGCTCTTTTGAAATGAATTTTCTTAATTTTTCTAAAGCTTCTTTCTCCCTGTGAGAACCTTTAACTATTGAATCTATCTCTTCTATAAGCCTGTCAAAATTTTCTTTTAATTCTTCAATACCATATACTTCTTCCATGTTAATCAAAAGAAAAGATTTTATTGATATTTAAAACTTGCTTATGTATTGCTCAATGAATAACTTTTCTTAAATGTTTTCCTCATTTGAAAGCAGGATATGAAAAAGAAATTGGAAGGAGTATAATGAGAAGTTAGTGAGGATAGGGAATTTATGCCACAGCAAGCCCATTATATTCATAAGGGGGATGGAGAAAGGAGGGGAGAAAAAAAGAATTTGTCCCTCCTTTCCTGAGCCTCATCATGCCCACATGTGCCCACGCAAGGGCGCTTTATTAACATGCAGGCCTAAACACAAAAATAAAATTCCTGTGAGTATATAAGCGAGGGGAGGGGTTAGCATCTATTTAAAAAGTTTACTGAAAATGGAAGATAGTTTTCATTCTCATCCAAACATTTTTTATTTAATGTCAATTTTACTTTCATGAAAATTGTGATTGTTATGGGTTCAAAAAGTGATGAAGCAGTCGGAATGAAAGCAGTAGAAGTAATAAAAAAATTTGGTGTGGATTATGAAATAAAATATGCATCAGCTCATAGAACACCAGAAAAAATAAAAGAGATTGCATCCATGCCTGCTGATGTTTTTATTGCCATAGCGGGGATGGCGGCGGCTCTGCCCGGCAGCCTTGCATCCCATACAACAAAGCCCGTTATTGGTGTTCCTGTTTCTGGAAAATTAAATTTAGATGCTATTTTATCAATTGTTCAGATGCCTCCCGGTATTCCGGTGGCTGCTGTTGGTTTGGATAGGGGTGATAATGCCGCATTGCTTGCTATTGAAATTTTGGCATTGAAAGATGGGGCACTGAAAAAAAAGTTGGATGAATACAGAAATAAAATGAGGGAAAAATATGTTTGATGAAGCTGCTTTTATTAAAAAAAGTGTGGATGAGTTGAAGAAGTTAGAAGGAAAGGCTGTAATTGCTGTATCTGGAGGAGTTGATTCAACAGTTGTTGCAAAAATTGGGAGTATGGCTTTAGGCAAAAATTTGATTGCAGTATATGTTGATACTGGTCTAATGAGGATTGGGGAAAGCTTGAGAGTGAGCAAAATTTTTGAAAAAATGGATTTGAAATTTTTAAAAGTTGATGCAAAAGAAGAATTTTTAAAAGAATTGAAAGGGGTTTCAAACCCTGAAAAAAAGAGAAAAATAATTGGCAGGCTTTTTATAAAAATTTTTGAAAGAATTGCAGAAAAGGAAGGAGCGAAATACTTATTGCAGGGAACGATAGCTCCAGATTGGATTGAAAGCGGGGGTGGGCTTAGAGATACAATAAAAAGTCATCATAATGTTGGAGGTTTACCATTGAATATAAAATTGAAAATAATTGAGCCATTACGCGACCTATATAAAGATGAAGTTAGAAAGCTTGCAAGATTTTTGAATCTAAAAGTGGCTGAAAGCCAGCCTTTTCCAGGTCCAGGCTTGGCAGTAAGAATAATTGGAGAAGTTACAGAAGAAAGGCTTGATATTATAAGGAAAGCATGCAATATTGTTGAGGAGGAAATTGATAAAGAGGTTAAAAAAGGAATGGAAAAACCATGGCAATATTTTGCGGTTTTATTGCCTGTAAAAAGCGTTGGCATTCATGGTGATGCGAGGGCTTATGGCTATACAATTGCGATAAGAAGTGTTGATTCCATAGATGCAATGACAGCCTCCTTCACCAAGCTTCCATATAGCCTTTTAGAAAAAATTTCTATAAGGATAACAGATGAAATAAAAAATGTCAATAGAGTTGTATATGATATAACCAACAAGCCGCCAGCCACAATAGAGTGGGAATAATGGATTATAAAGAATGGGAGCCATTGTATAAAAAAATCTTGAAAGATTTTGGCTATAATGAAGAAAAAGATATAAAAGCTGCAAAAATTGCTTTAGATATATCAAAAAATTTGAAAATAGCTTCAATAAATGAATTGAGAAAAATAATTAAAAAAAAGATTGTTACGGTATGCGGCGCCGCCATGGATGATGAAGATATAAAAAAAATTGATGGCATTGTTATTGCAGCAGATGAGACAACATCTTTTTTATTAAAGAAAGGCATAATACCAGATATTATAACCACAGACTTAGATGGAAATATAAATGATTTGATAAAAGCAAATGAAAATGGTAGCATAACAATTATACATGCCCATGGAGATAACATTGATATCATTAAAAAATGGCTTACAAAATTTAATGGAAAAGTCATGATAACAACCCAATCAAAACCTTTTGATATAGTTTACAATTTTGGTGGATTTACAGATGGTGACAGAGCATATTGTATAGCCAAACATTTCGAAGCAAAAAAAATAAATTTAATTGGATTTAATTTTGAAGAACCAAAGCCAAAAAGTGGGAAAAAAATTGAAATAAAAAGAAAAAAATTGAAATGGGCAAAAAAGATAATAACAATCCTTAAATAAAATTATTTTTTGCAAAATGATGAAAAATGGTAGATATGAGGAAAAAAATTTTTCAAAAAATCGTCGCAACATTTCATTATTGTTGGAAGAGGGCTCAAATAGGCATATAATCCATGCGATGGCAGAGATTGATGTGACTAAAGCTCGTGAAATTATACATAAAAGCAAAGAGGATATATCTTTTACAGGATGGATTATAAAATGTTTTGCCACAGTAATGACAGAGAAGAAAGAATTCAATTCATTGATGCATAGAAAAAAGAAAATTATAATTTTTCAAGATGTGGATGTTGCCATACCTGTGGAAAGAGAAGCAAATGGAGAAAAAAGACCAATGGCTTATGTAATAAGAAAAGCAAATGAAAAAAATATAATGGAATTAACCAAAGAAATTCGTTCAGTTCAAAAAGAAGATGTTGATAAATCCACACAAATTCTTGGAAAAAATCTTACATGGATGGAGAAATTTGCATTAAATTCACCAATGTTTATAAAAAAAATTTTGATGTCAATTCTGAAAAGAAATGCATTTCTAAAGAAGAAATATATGGGAACTACAGCAGTTACATCAGTTGGAATGATGGGAAAATTAAATGGCTGGATTTTAATAATTGGAGGGCATTATACTACCCAGATGGGAGTTGGTGGAATAATAAAAAGATTAACAAAAAATGGAGATAAAATTGAATTTCATGAATATCTGGCTATTACAGTTAGCGTGAATCATGATATAATTGATGGTGCTCCATTGGCAAGGTTTGTATCAAGATTAAGCGAGTTAATGGAAAATGCCTATGGATTACAACTAAAATGAAATATGCGGGTGCCGGGATTTTCGTGCAAACTTGCATGGAAACGCAACTTGTTGTGCAAGTTGCAGTTCGAACCCGGGTAATAGCCGTGGCAGGGCTATGTGATACCAGACTACACTACACCCGCTCACATTATATAGCCATGGTAAATATATTTTTTACTGATTTTATTTTAACAGCAGCATAAAATTATATTAATAACATTCTTTTTATATTTCAATGCTAAAAAATTTTGGAGATGCTTTAAAAAGTGCATTCCGCAGGGTTGTAAATGCTCCATTTATTGACAAGAATATTGTAAAGGAAGTTACGAAAGATGTTCAAAGAGCTTTGATAATGGGAGATGTAAATGTTAGCCTTGTTCTGGAAGTTTCAAAAAAAATAGAAAAAAGAGCTTTGGAAGAAAAACCATTGCCAGGAATGAGCAACCGTGAGCATGTTTTAAAAATTTTGTATGAAGAGCTTGCATCGATACTTGGAAAAGGGAAAGAATTGCCTTTAAAGAAGCAAACAATAATGATGGTTGGTTTATATGGGCAAGGAAAAACAACAACATGCGGGAAAGTTGCAAGATATTTTCAGAAAAGAGGGATGAAAGTGGCTTTGATTGCTGCCGATGTCCATAGACCTGCTGCTTATGAACAGCTTTCTCAAATTGCATCTGTTATAAATGTTCCAGTCTATGGAAATGGCAAAAAAGCAGAAAATGTAGTTAAAGAAGGTTTGAAAAATTTTTCAAGATATGATGTTATCATAATTGATACAGCAGGAAGACATGCTTTGGAGCAAAGCCTTATAAAAGAAATGAAGAACATTGCAAAGATTGCAAAACCAGATGAAAAAATATTGGTCATAGATGCTTCTGTTGGTCAGCAGGCTGGAAAACAAGCTAAGGCGTTCGATGAAGGGATAGGAATAACTGGTGTGATTCTAACAAAAATGGATGGCACGGCAAAAGGCGGCGGCGCCCTGTCGGCTGTTGCCGAAACGGGGGCACCAATTATTTATATTGGCACTGGTGAGCATGTGGGTGATTTAGAGAAATTTGATGCTTCTAAATTTTTATCGAGATTACTTGGGATGGGTGATTTGGAGACTTTGATGGAAAAAGCGAGGGAGGCGGTGGAAGGAAAGGAGAAGAAGGTTGAAGAAACTGCGAAGAAAATGTTAAGCGGAAAATTCAGCCTTGTTGATATGTATGAACAGATGGAAATGCTTTCTGGAATGGGTCCATTGCATAAAATAGTTGATTTGCTTCCGTTTGGAGGAAAAATGAAAGATGAGGATGTATATAAAACGCAGGAGAAATTGAAAAAATATAAGGTAATAATGGATTCGATGACAAAAGAAGAGCTTGAAAATCCGAGTATAATAAGAGCTTCACGAATAAAAAGAATTGCAAGAGGTTCAGGAACAGAATCGAGAGATGTAAAAGAATTGCTGCGTCATTACCATGCGTCGAAGAAAATGATGAAAAACTTGTCAAATAAAAAAATGCAACGAAAATTGATGCAACAATTCAAAATCAGTTAATTTTTTAAATGGAATAGCAATAAAATATCATGGCAAAAGAATTTGTTCTTCCAGAGTTCTCCTTTCCTCACGAAAAGAAAAAGAAAATGGAGGAGGAATATTTTTCTGGAAATGAAGACAAAATAACCGAAAAAAGCTGGGAAAAAAGGAGCAGAGAAAGTTTAAAAGAAATAGAAAGAATTATTGACGAAGGTTTAGAAAAAAGAGAGGAAAATAAAGAAAGAGAGGAAGCAGAGCAAATAGAAAAAAAAGAAATAATATATGAAGGGAAAAATGGCTATATAATGAAAATAAGCAAAAAAGAAGGAGAGGAGTATAAAGTT